>SKYG01000060.1 GCA_007128045.1 Bacteroidales bacterium
CACAGCCTTTTGTAATAGTTCTCTTTTGGTTTCATCAGGGGTGCCAACAATCTCCCTGATGTTTTTATCATCAATGATTTCGCCAATAGAGTACTTATAACCGAGACGAACAAATATCCGTATGCGAGCTTCCAGCTCCGCCACTGCTGCATTGGTAAAGGTTACCATCAAAATCTTGTCAATGGGAATTTTCTTTTCGAGGATCAATCTTAAAACCAGTATGGCAACCGAATAGGTTTTTCCTGTTCCGGCGCTGGCCTCAAGCATGCTGGAACCATCGATTGTAGTTGCTTTTATGTCAAATGAGTTCATGTTCTAAGGTCTTAAAGATTCAATAAGCTTGCAAGGTCCTGGATATTCTTCAAGTCTTCTTTGGAAAGATTATCAAAGAAACCCTCTTCAAACAATACCTGCATATATTTATTCTCAAAATCATTTTCATACGCTTTGTAAGCTTCCTTCCTAAAAGTATTTTTCACTTTTTGCAGTATTTTTTCATCCTCCAGATCCTGACCTTTAATGGCTTTTGCAGCTTCAAGAGAAAATTTTAAAGGTGCCATTTCCCCCTGCTTTAGGTGTTCAAGAAGTTTTTTTAATCGTTCTGCAGCTTCATTTTCGGTCATTTTTGGAATAGCTTTCCCATTGCCATTTTCATCAATATGAATTGCAGATGATATCTGGCCGTTATAATTCAAAATTAAACATGTTAGAAATGCTCTTATACCGTATTTTGGAGTGTCGCTGAAAGCCCATGAAACATACTTTCCTGAATAAATATTTTCAATTACTCCGGTTATTCTGATGTTTCCGATTTCAATATCTGCAAGTTTGCTTTCTTGAGTTTTGCCGTTTGTTTCTGCTTCAAGTTTTTCCTTTACCGGTTTTGTCTCCTCAAAAAGATCTTCAACCGTAGCACGACCCAGGTTTTTCAGGGGTAGTTTGCCATGTTTTATTTGTCGCTGAATGAAAGTGTCAATTGCATCTTCAGATGTATCTGTAAGTTTTAGCAACTCATTCTTTATTTCCCACTTTTGCAGATAATCAAGATCAAACAACTCCGTTTCGGGCAGGGTGTCGTCTTCGTCCTTGCCATAATTGATGCCCAGCACCTTTTTGAAATACCAGTCGATGGGGGCTTCAAAGAATTTCACGAAATCATTGACCCAGATTTCTTCCTTTATTTCACCTGAAGGCTCATCAGGCTCTTTTGTTTTGTGCACATGATCTTCGAGTTCGCTATTGTAGAGGTAGGTAAATAGTTTCTTATCGTCCTTTTGATACCTGTTGCTGAAGCCATGCAGCGGGTGTTTTACCGCCTCCACGCCGAGGTAGTCCATCAGGGTGTCGAGCACAATGGATGGGGGTATTTCGGTATTGTCCTTTACGCTTTGCCCGATATAGCTCAGGTACAGCTTTTCCCTTGCGGCCATCAGGGTATCGAGGAATAGCGACTTGTCGGCTTCCTTCTTGGAGCGGTCGCCGGGTTGGTAATCATCGCCCATCAGGTCGAAGCCCAGGTGGTGATCCTGCCGTGGGAATGCCCCATTATCGAGCCCGATAAAGGCGATGACCTTGTAAGGCAGGCCCCTGGCAGGAATGGCCGAAGTGAAAGTGATGGCGCCGGTGTTGAGCGCATGCTCGCGACTTTCGGTAAACAGCCGTTTCTTCAGCTCGTTTACAAACACATCCCAAGGTACTTCTTCTGAGGCCACTTTTTCGGGCAGGCGTTCCGTAAAGCCCAGCGCCTTGAATATATCCGCTCGCTCCTCCCGATCCTTCTTGTCGAAATCGTTGCTCCATACCATCTTGCCCATCAATTGTTCCAGAAACAGAAGTTTCCATTCGGCCAGTGTACGTGGGGTTTGTTGTGCGTCAAAAAGCGCCTGCAGGTCGTCAACAAAGGCTTTCAAACGCAAGAGGTCATGACTTGCGGAGGCTTCGGCATCCCTGAAAGGATATGTGGTGAGCGGTGCAGTGAGCCTGTGCGACACATCAAAGGCTTCGTCGGTAAGCATGGCATAGCCCAGAATGATCCTTTCCAGCCCAAATTTCCAGCTTACGAAATGGGAATCGTCTTCCAGGCGGTTTTCACGTCCGAAGCGGATACCTGCCTTCTTAACTGACGCGCGAACATAAGCGGTGCTTTCTACCTGGTAAGCGCTGCGGATGCGGTTCTGCTCCAACAGCCCCATGACATTTTCACTGGTTAGGTCGTCCTCTCCCAGATTTACCAGCAACTCAAGCGACGCTGTGATGCTGTCGCCGGTGGTATTGGCTGTCCCCGAGACCTGTATGGGCAGCCGCACAGGGGCATTGCGGAATACAGCATTAATGAAAGGTTCGTACAAATTTATATCGGGTGCCATCACGAGCACATCGCGCGGTTTCAATGATTTGGTTTCAGCATCTTTTTCAAAAAGATCGAGGAGGTAGTTGTACAGGGCCTCCACTTCGCGCACGTGGGTGAAATGGGAACTGACCTGGATGCTGTTATCGGGTTTGTTTTCTGCGTCGGGTTTGTTTTCCACGACGGGTATGTTTTCCACGACGGGTTTGGGAGACGCGATGAATCGCGTCTCTACTGGCGGAGTCTGACTTCGATCAGTTTCCGGGTTTTTTGAAGCAGGTATTTCTGGTCTGATATTTTCCAGATTGTTCATAATGCTGCTTTGTAACTGGCCCAGAAACGTCTCGACATCTTTGTCCGATGATTCAATATGTTCTTTTTCCGCACCAGCAAATGCATCCAATAGTTCCTTGTCCTTGGTGCCCAAGCTTTCGCTAAGGTTGTTATTGAACGCTGCTTCCTGCGCCGGCAGGCAGAGATAGTAACGAACAGGAATATATTCCGCCAGCTTCTCATAAAAGGCCTTGTGGAAACTGGTTATGATGGAGATGCCAAAAAGATGGATCTCGGGCCATTTTGTTTCTAACAATTTCCGGTTTTCGGGCGACTCAAGTTTTTCGAATATCTCGTCCCTGAGTGTGGCTTTCGATGATAATTCCAGCTTCCGCCACAACCACATTTGCCAGGCTTCGGATTCGGGGTTCTTTGTGCTAGTCTTCCCATCTTCCCACCCTTTTATCATGTCTTCACGGTATAGCTGGTACTGGTCGAACAGGTCGGCAATTTTTTCCGCAAGTTGTATGCGGCGCAGGTCGTTATCTTTGTAATAGGTGGCCACATCCTGAAAACCTGTCTTGAAAACGGCAGTATCCAACAACCTGTA
>SKYG01000328.1 GCA_007128045.1 Bacteroidales bacterium
ATGTATAATCTTCTATATCCAACTTCCTGATGCTGCCATTTGGGAATTCCTTGTTTTGGCTACATTGCTGGCTGTTATTTTTGAGATATTTTCCTGGCGGGGTTCAGATAACCTGAGCATACCTGTGGGGTCAGCTTTGTTTTTTATTGTGGTGGCAAGGCACGACAGCGATCTTATAACTTTTAGTGCACTTATCGTGGTCGCTGCAATCGGAGCCTGGTTGCTGAATCGGTTACATATACTGGATAAGCAGGCAAGCGCCGTGGCTTTTTTTCTGGCTGTCTATTTCTTAGGTGTATTGGGCCTTTCATGGGCGATGCTGATTATCAGTTTTTTTGTAACATCGGTTTTATTCACTTATATCAGAACTGTAAGATCACCTAAACCTTCCACATCATATAGCCGTAACGCCTGGCAGGTTCTGGCAAACAGCATCTGGGCCATTGTTTTTTCCATCGCCTGGCTGATTACAGGGAATGCACTGCTGATCTACTTTTTTATCAGTGCAATCGCAGCAGTAACTGCCGATACCTGGGCCAGCGAGATTGGACCAATTTTTCATCGTCGATGTTTCTCACTTTATCATTGGCGCATGGAAACATCCGGGGTGAACGGCGGCATATCAATTGCAGGCAGCCTGGCTGCACTCGCCGGCTCGTTCTTTATTGTTTGGTTGTCCTATTGGTTGTTTGAACCTGGTGTTAATTTAAAAATGGCTGTCATCTTGACTTTTGCCGGATTCCTGGCCTCTATGGCAGACTCATTACTGGGTGCATTTGCTGAAAGAAAACTGGAAGTATGGCTACACTCCAGTGGCATCAACAGTAAGCTTACAGCGAATGATATTGTGAATGTATTGGGCTCTTTGGCAGCACCCTTATTCTTATTGTTGGGGATGTTAATATTTTAGTTTAAGGTTGATCCTTCTTTGAAAAGTATCTCGCGCTGGTTACGCTGATTTATTTGCGCGTTAGAAAATGGCTACTATCTGCGATTATCTAACGACAATCTACCGGAAACAAAATATTGGTCATTTCAGGAGTGGCTCAAAGTTCAGTATTTTACCATAGGATGACAGCCAGCCCTGCTATCAGTAAAACAGAAACAACCAAATGGATCATCACGGTTAGTTTGGCTCCCAATTTTAACTCTACAGGCTGGTCATGATGTTTATAGATGATCATAGCAGTGCGTGGGAATATGAATATATACGGGATGATGGCCAATAAAACGGGCCATGACTGTCCATTGATGTAGCTATATAAGAAGATAATATTTGCTACGAGAAGGGTTTGTACAAGCAGGTATATCACTGAGGTGGCGCGGGTGCCCAAACGGGAGGCAACACCATGCTTGCCCCCTTTTTTGTCTGCTTCAAGGTCTATCATCTGTCCGACCAGAAGTATCGACAATGTGCTGAGCCCTGTGATCGGCATGAGAGCTACAATATATGGGTGAAAACCAATATTCTGGCTTACTGCTGCAATTAAAATGGCCATGGGTCCAAAAGCCAACCACACTGACACTTCACCTAAGCCCCTGTAGGCAAGTTTGAATGGCGGTGCAGTATAATATTTGCTGAAGAAAGCTGACGCAAGAAACAATATGATAAGATGTGGCCATAATTCAGCTTCAATAAAGAAAAGCAACAATATCGTTGCTATCATTGCGATAACTAGGGCTGTGCGAGCTATGAGAAACATTGTTCCCATGAGCTCGGGATGGGATTGTAAAACACCTGAACCACCACTTGACTCATTACGATGGACATTTATATTATCAGTTCCCTGGATGGTGTCATAAATGTCGTTATATACGTTAACGGCAACATGCAAGCCAATGCCGATAATTAACATCAAAACAAAGTTAACGAACAGAAAAGACCCGTTGATGCTTATGCTGAGTAAGGTCCCCGCAATCAGGGGCGCAATGATGGAACTTAGGAAGGGCGCCCTGATCATTTGAAGCAACCCGGGTTTGTGATGGCCTTTTTTCTTTACACTTCTTCTTTGTTTCTTTATCATAGCATCAGCAAACCTAAACTTAAAAAGTGCTTACAATTAATTGAGGCTAATATAGTCCAATCTTATTTGTTACGCAACATTTTTTTAACTTTTTTCCTTAAATTTGAATGGGAGAGCATATTACCGTGCACATATCAATTATAATCAATCAAATAAACAAAGCCCGATGCCTGGCAAAAAAAAATTAACAACGAATCAACATGTAAGTAACAAGTTAATTGCAACAACCCGACAAATGGAAACATTTAAAGTAATCAGACAATTTCCTGCCCTGGACAGAAAAAAATCAGACCCCGGAAAATTTACCTTTACCGGAACCAGGCCAGTAGAGAAAGTAGACATACAGCTTTTTAAATATAGAAAGGACGCGTATGCCGAAAACAAGAGTATTCCCCTGGGTAACATTGAAAAAATTGAACACGACGGATACAATTACTGGCTGAATACCCACGGCATCAACGAAACGGAAACCGTCGAGACTATCTGCAAAAAGCAAAACATTCACACCCTGGTAATTCAGGATATACTCGATGTGAACCAAAGACCCAAATACCTGGAGTTTGAAAACTTTTCTTTTTTAACCCTTAAATCCATCCTCCCTTCTGCAGGTGAAGTCATAACTGAACAGATCAGTTTTGTTTTCGGACAAAACTTCTTGATCTCCTTCCAGGAGAGAAAGGCAGACTACTTTGAACACATTAGGTTAAGGCTTAGAGAAGACAAAGGAATTATCAGGGAGAGAGGTGCCGACTATTTGCTGTATGCCATGCTTGAATCAATTCTGGATAATTATTTTAAGACCCTCATCAAGCTGGATGATGAAATTGAAAAGCTGAGTTTTGTCGACACCCGAAAAGAACCCTCACCAGATGCACTGCATGTAATTGAAAGCCATAAAAAGTTCGTGCATTACATCAAGAAATCTATTCTGCCCATCAAAGAGTTTGCGCTGATTGTGGAGCGGGGTGAATGTCAGTTTATTGAGAAACGGCATGTGAAGTATTTTTTGGAGGTTAAAGACTTGTGCCTTACTTTGTTGGACAATTGCGATATGATAATGGCTACACTGGAAAGCAGCACCAACCTGTTTTTTTCAGTACAGGGGTATCGCATGAATCAAATAATGAAAACTTTAACCGTTGTTGCCACCATATTTATTCCACTAACTTTCCTGGCAGGAGTGTACGGCATGA
>SKYG01000153.1 GCA_007128045.1 Bacteroidales bacterium
TATACCCGGGATCGCGGTCTATGCCAATATCAAAATCGCTCTGATAAGAATTCAACAGATTTTTCACTCCTGCAAACACCTTAAAAACCGTATTTCCAACACGAACATTGCGTTGTAAGGTTAAACCCAGCTCCAAAAATGGATTGGATTCACGTAGTATCCCTTCATCCGGGTCTGCCAATGCAGGGCCAAAGTACGGAATTAGCATGCTTCCGGTATAGTTGGCAGTGGCTGAAAGACTCCAGCTTTTTGAGAAATCCCAGTCGGCGGTCATGAACCCATAACCGTTTGGAGTTCTGAAAAAACGTGTTTCTTCAAACTCCTGCTCTTCTTGAAAATGGTTTGATTGAAAGGTAAACCCGGTGTTGATCAGCAGGCTCTCACCGTAAGCCATATTTAATTCAACATTGATTCCTTTCACGAGTGCACCCTCCGACGCATTGACCCTGGTATATATAACGGTGCCTTCTTCATCAGGTTCGCCATACTGATTGGCAAACGGGTTGTTAAGCAGGGTGTAAAACCCTTCAAGAAGAAACCTCGTTTGCACAGTTGAAAAACGCTTGTTGAGATCCAGCGAAGCCGTAACACTATGGCTGTTCTCTTCTACCAGATCCGGACTATTCAGATGAATAACGCGCCGGGAGCCAGATGATTCAATATGAAGGTCTTCATCGAATATCTGTGGGGCACGAAACCCTTTTGAATAGCTCAGCCTACCCTGCATATTTGGAAGAACATCCAGGAGCAGGTTCAAGCGCGGACTTACCACCAATCCTTTTTTCGTTTCAAAGAAGCCTTCCAGGTCTTCAATCCGGTAGTGGTCTACACGGCCACCAACCGAGATCATGAACGATTCCCACTTCAAATCATGCTGGGCAAACAGGCCTGATGTGGCCAGTTGCTGATTGGCTACTACGGTGTTATCAACATGTTCGCCATCAAAGTAGCCTAACTTCATATCATTCAGCACCCCTCCGGTATGTTCCACCCCCCCTGTAAAAACAGATCTGCCGAACATTGCCTTATATTGTATACCTGTATTATAAGTCAGGTCGTCGGTTTGACCATAACCATCAGGTGATCTGTTAGCCCCATAATAAGATGCCCTGTCAACATGTTGTGCTGACACATATACGGATAACAAATCATAGTCGCGCGTAAAATGCTCATAGGTAGCAGCAGCCGTATTGATCTTATGTGTTACAGCCTCAGCAATATCTGCTTCGTGTAACGGGTAATCAAACCGGTTGCCACCCCTGCGGTCTTCGTTGATGGTAAAGAAGTCTACTGCGAGCTTACCCCTGTCACCTATCCTTTGGTAGAACCTGGAGCCCAGCGTTGTATTATCGATCATGGTAAGCTCGGAGAAGCCATCCCCATTGGCATCAAAGGCATCACGGCTTCTGCGAAACCCATAAAGCGCAAATCCTGTCCTGAAGTCTGTAGAAACCAGTGACGCATTCACTTTGATATTGTTGTCGGATGCACTGCCTCCCGAACCTGGCATGCCAATACCTGCCACAGACGAAGTCATTCCAACCTCATAGCTGTTATTTATGGGATCCCGGAGAATCAGGTTGATGGTTCCGGCTATCGCATTGCTGCCATATATTGCCGATCCTGCGCCCCTGACAATCTCTATGCGTTCAATCATATTTGAGGGAATAAGCTCCAGACCATAAACCCCTGCCAGTCCACTGAAAACAGGCCTGCTATTGATCAGTATCTGCGTATAAGGGCCCTCCAACCCATTCATTCGTACCTGAGTAAAGCCACAGTTCTGACAGTTTGTTTCCAAACGTAAGCCCGGCGAGTAATTCAGTGACTCACCAAAACCGGACACATGCGACATTGATTGTATATTAGGGTTAATAGAATTGACGATTACAAGTGATTCACTGCGTTTCCGGGCATTCCGGTCGCCTGTAACAACCACTTCCTCGAGCCCCAGCACATCACGCACCAACTCGAATGTTACCTCTCTGGTTTCGTTCATGGCCGACGACACCGTTACTTCCATGGGCTTATACCCTACAAACTGAGCCACAACCGTAAGCTCCCCCACTGGAAGGTCTGCCATGGCAAAACGACCATCTGTATCCGTCAGGGTACCCATGGTTGTGCCCTTCACACTTACACTTACGTAAGGCATTTGTTCTCCATCAGCAGATACCTGTCCAATCAGGTTGGCCTGAGTCTTAACCCGTTCTGCCACCGCGGTGTAACTGAACACTACTATTGGCAAAACAATAAACAGCAACACCAAACCAACAACTTTCAAAAAGTAAGACTTCATAACCGACCAGAACTAATTGTGAAATAAATAACAAATTTAAACCGTGCAAATATATCTCCATAATTGCAATCCACCAATCCCTAAAAGTGGGGAATTTTTATATTTGTTCCATCACTTTTTTATTATCGTGGGATGGCGACGAATTAATTCGTAAATTTATGGATAGATTCAGCCCTCACCAGGCTTTAACATCATACATATATCTACCTGTTGATCTGCGCATTATATTCATAACTTAAAATGAACCTGCCATGAACAGAATCACGCTTTTGCTAATTGTTGTTGTGGGTATGCATATCGTAGGCTGTAACGACAAAGATGACAAGGATGAAGTTGACTATTTTACATTGCTTACCAAGCCGACCTGGGTGTCAGACAGTCTACTTGCCAACGGGCTTGATGCAAGCGGGCCTGATGGTGCTTTAGTGAATTTCAAGGGCGAAGCAAAGTTTCGTACAGATGGCACCGGCACGTTTGGCACCTATGATGGCACCTGGACTTTATCTAATACCCAGATCACCATCAACTCTCCTGATTTTTTCATCCCCATCAATGCTGAAATTGTTGAGCTAAACACCAGCTCACTAAAAATAACGACTGTAGTTCCTGATATAAACAACCTTCCGGAAGTTCTAAACATCAGGATGACTTTCAAGGCAAAATAATGCATTCTTTCGCTTCAAAAAGGAATTTTTTTTTAGCCATCATACTCTTGTTGGTGCTTCCAGCCCAGGGGTATTCACAGCCTCACGGACAGGTAAAAGGGCTTGTATACGACAGCCAGACAATGAGCTCTTTGCCTGGCGCCACAATCATTTTCGGAAAAGAACGTGGCACTGTTGCTGACGAACATGGAAACTATCTGTTTGTGGCTGAAACCGGAACCTTGATGGTCAAGTTTCAGTATGTAGGATATA
>SKYG01000209.1 GCA_007128045.1 Bacteroidales bacterium
AAGTTTCAGACTTCCAGCCTCTATTTTCGATATATCGAGAAGCTCTGCCATCAATTTAAGCGAGAACCTGAGCCGTTCTTCGATAATCCCCAGGAACCGCTCCTTTTTGTCCGGAGCGAATGTGCCATCATCATTTCTGAGGATGTCGGTGTAGGATATAGCAGTAGAAATGGGACTGCGCAAATCGTGTGCGGCCATGCTGAGAAACTTGTTTTTTTCAGCGTTCAGGATAGAGAGTTGCTCGTTAGATTGCTTTAGTTCAGCAAGAATATTTGCCAGTAACATCTTTTCTTTTACCAGATTCCTTTGCAAGTTGCTGATCTCCTGATTAAGCATGCCCATTTTCAGGTTCTGATCCAGGATGTTCAACAAGTTGATTTCTCCGGTAAGGAATATCTCGTTGTCTTTTTTATAGATGCGGGCATCGATGGTGGTATTCACCGACAGGCTATCGCCCAGGGTTAACAAACCGTCAAAGACCAGCCCCTCCTGTTCCATGGCTGCCAGCCTGTCAAAAGTGGGGTTGACAAGTCCTTCCCATGTATTTCTTGATTTAAGCAATTGCATAATGGCTTTATTACCATATACCAATTTGCGATCATCAATCGTAAATAAGGCAAAACATAAGGCATTGCTGGCCAGGCTGGCTTCCTCCAGTCTTGCATACCAGTTTTTCAGTGTTTTTTTTAATGCCTTTGACATGTTATAGAATGTTGAATTCAGTTAACTAGAGTCTGTCAATAAAGTCAAATGTCTGGATCAGAATGTTCGAGATCAAGGCATGCGAAGTGCTTTTTCAGAAAGTGCATCAAATACCGGGATATTAACCTGCATCCAATTATACAATGGGTATACCTGGTCAAATGTGTCCTTGCTGAGCTCTTCCTTTAATATGGTAATCCAGGCGTTTAGCTGTGCAGCCCAGTAGGTAGATGCAAACCCATGGCTACGGTAAGCCCTGAATACCCACAATATGGTTTCAACGAGAACGTCTTTGTTGAAGTTATCCATAATAGACAAAATGAACCTGGCATGGTTGGCATGGTTGTCTTTCATCATTTCAAGGTTGGTGCTACCAACCATTGTGTTGATATCGCTGCGTTCAAGCATGATCGTATTGATCTGATTTACCAGCTTGTCGGTTTTTGCAGCATACTCATCAACAGCTTGTTTGCTGAATGGTCCCAAATTTGCTGCGCTGTCTAATAAACTTTCTTTTTTCATCTGTTTAAATTTGTCTGAATGTCTGAATGTCTGAATGTCGAAAAGTCAAAAAAAAGGAAAAATCTTTTAACCATACTCCTGTGTGTCAAAGCGTTTGTTCCCGTACAATCGGGATCATCAACATGGGTATTTCATGTTTGCGAATAGTTGTCAATGAATATTTCCAGGTCATACAGGTCTTCGATCAGAGTTGTGTTACTGTACCTTTCAATTACATCACTACCCCCATGTCTGAATGCCTGACCTCCTACCAGAATCGGGATCGACGTCAGTTCCGAATAGATTGTTTTTACCATTTTTTCAAATAGAGGCATATGAAAATAGATACTTACAGACAAAGCGATCATATCGGGTTTGAGTTGCCGGGCAAAGTTTATCAATTCAGTTGCTGGGATGTTGGCTCCCAGGTAGTAGCTGTCCCATCCTTTCGATTCAAACATATCAGCCACCATTTTTGCGCCAACCTGATGTTGCTCCTGCTCTACGCAGCCTACCAGCACCTTCTTTGAGCATCGGTGGGGAGAGATGATAGCTGCAAACAGTTCATTCATGATGGCTTCGGATATCGATGTGGCCAGATGCTCCTCAGCAACAGATATCTTATTGTGTTCCCAGAGCTCACCTACCCTGTAGAGGGCTTGCTTGATGACCTGTTCGTAAACTATCGGGAAAGCCATACCTTGTTCCAGCAACTTATGGATATATGCTGATCCTGATCTCTTGTTTCCTGATAGCAAGGCCTCAAGAAAGGGATCGTATAAAATGTCTTTTGTATCGTTTTTCTGGGTAATTGTCATGGCTTCCTATTGGGTTGCATCATTATAAAAACTCCCAATTCACCCCTTCTTTACCATCCTTGATCCTGATCTGCAGCGCTTCCAGCTTGTTTCGGATTGCATCAGAGCTGCCCCAGTCTTTTTGCTGCCTGAATTGTTGCCTCATATCAATTACGAGGCTCATGAGCCCTTCCACCAGTTCTTGTTTGACGACACCTTCGGTTTCATTGCCGGATCTTAATCCCAGTATATCAATCATAAAGGTGTTAAACAGTGTTTTTACCAAACTCAAATCATTTTTGCTCAGGCTGTCTTTTTTTTCATGTGCTGAGTTAATGATCCGAACCAAATCAAACAATTGAGCGATGACGACAGGGCTGTTGAAGTCATCATTCATTGCCTGAAAACACGTATCATGATAAGAAGTAACATCGACGCTCGATGTTTCTGAGGCAGCTAGCTGCTGTAAGGTTTCATAGGCAAGCAGCAGGCGTTTTAACCCTTTCTCGGCGGCTTGCAGTGCCTCATTGCTGAAGTCGAGGGTGCTGCGGTAATGTGCCTGTAAAATAAAAAACCGGATTGTCATCGGGCTGTAGGCTTTTTCAAGCCTGGGATGATTGCCCTCGAAAAATTCACGCAGGGTGATGAAGTTACCCAACGACTTGCCCATCTTTTGCCCGTTGATGGTGATCATATTGTTGTGTAGCCAATACCTGACGGCCTCTTTGTTGTAGGCTGCCTTCGACTGTGCTATTTCGCACTCGTGGTGAGGAAACAACAAATCCATCCCACCACCGTGAATGTCGAACACATCTCCCAGATACTTGGTGCTCATAGCCGAACATTCCAGGTGCCACCCCGGAAACCCATCGCTCCAGGGCGAAGGCCATCGCATGATGTGTTCGGGACTTGCCTTCTTCCAGAGGGCAAAATCCACTGCTGCCCGCTTCTCTTCCTGGGCTTCCAGTTCGCGGGTATTCGAGAGAAGGTCATCTAACTGACGGCCACTAAGCTTGCCATAATGGTGCTTCTCATTGTATGTTACCACGTCAAAATATACGGAGCCATTAACTTCATAGGCATAACCCGCGTTGAGAATCGTTTTGACGAGTTCAATTTGTTCGATGATATGGCCGGACGCCCTTGGCTCAATGCTGGGTTTCCTTACGTTAAGCTTGTTCATGTCCTCA
>SKYG01000219.1 GCA_007128045.1 Bacteroidales bacterium
AGTTGAGGAGTTGAGGAGTTGAAGAGTTTAGACTTTCAGACCTTCAGACTTTCAGACTTTCAGACCTTCAGACTTTCAGACCTTCAGACTTGTTTATTATGGAAATTAGAAAAGAATTTAAGGTTTTATTTTTGATGGTGGTTGTCTTCCTGGGGGTGTTTTATATGCCTATTCACAGTGAAGCATTTAATACCGCTATAGATGCAACGCTCGACCTTTCGAGATGGTATGCCCGTGAACATGTGATCTTGTGCCTGCTTCCGGCATTTTTAATTGCCGGTGTGATCTCCGTGTTTGTGAGCCAGGGCTCGGTGATCAAGTACTTTGGTGCCAGGGCAAAAAAGTGGGTGGCCTACACGGTTGCATCGGTATCAGGTACCATCCTTGCCGTATGTTCCTGCACCATTCTTCCGTTGTTTTCAAGTATCCACAAACGAGGTGCGGGATTAGGCCCAGCAGTAGCATTTCTGTATTCTGGTCCGGCCATCAATATCCTGGCTATTATCCTGACAGCACGTATCCTTGGATTTGAATTAGGGGTAGCCCGCGTGATCGGAGCTGTAGTCTTTGCCATTGTTACTGGACTGATCATGTCGTTCATATACCGCAAAGAAGAAAGGGCCAAAGCCAAAGAACAACTGAACTTTCCGGAAGCACCCGAAACAAGGCCTTTGTGGCAAACCGCCCTGCACTTTTTTACCCTCGTATTAATTCTGGTATTTGCCAACTGGGGCAGTCCTGCATCGGGCGATACCAGCAGTGTGTGGTACTTTATCTGGTCAAATAAATGGTACATTACCGGTGTCTTTGGATTGGTGCTGGTATATTCTATGATCTTTATCCTGAAATTAAAATCCTGGCAGGTACTGCTGGGTGCGGTTATTACCATACTTAGTGCCTTTATCATAGGGAATCCTTTGGTAAGTATGGTGGTGGCGATTGCTGCAGTTAGCTCTATAGCACTGATGGATAAGGCAGACCATGGCGAGAACCGGGAATGGATCATCTCCAGCTGGGGCTTCACCAAACAGATTGTCCCCCTTCTGGCTATTGGCGTCGTAATTGCAGGCTTTCTGCTTGGATCAACCCACGGTGATACTTCCATTCCCGGGGTGATCCCCAATGAATGGATCGCCTGGCTTGTGGGAGGGAACTCTTTAATGGCCAATTTCTTTGCTTCGATAGTGGGCGCATTTATGTATTTCGCTACATTGACTGAAGTTCCGATTTTACAAGGACTGCTTGCCTCTGGTATGGGCAAAGGGCCGGCTTTGGCTTTGTTGTTGGCCGGACCTTCATTATCTTTGCCAAACATGCTCGTGATCAGAGGGGTAATGGGTACACAGAAAACCCTGGTGTATATCGGTATCGTGGTGGTGCTGTCGACCATCGCCGGATTGATCTTCGGGTCACTTTGATTTTAACCGCAGAGGGGCGCTGAGTGATTCGCAGAGGAACGCGAAGAGGGAGGATTTAACCGCAGAGGGGCGCGGAGTGATTCGCAGAGGAACGCGGAGAATTGGTATAGGCCGGGCTTGACCGGCCTGCATAAAATGAAAGGAGTACCTGTAGGGACAGGGCTTGACCTGTCCTCTAATCAACAAATCAACAAATCAACAAATCCTCCTATGAAACCACTAATCGTTCGATTTATTCTATTGCTGTTCATGCTGACCACAACTTATGTGGGGCAATCACAGATAATTACCGAAGTGACGTCTCTTGAGTTTTATGAACATCATATGCACCTGCTCGAGGATGACAAAACCGTGCTGATAGATGGGCGAAGTGCGGAAATGTTTGAAAAGGAACACATTGCCGGGGCTGTTTATATTGATGCCTTTCAGGATGGCTTTCTGCCGGAATTGTCTTCATATGCCGGAAAATCTTGCATCGTGGTGTATTGTACAACAAATAGGAGAACCAAGGTGTTGATAGATGCCTTAAAAACATTTTATACCGGACATGTCGTTTGTATTTGTGACGGAATAACTGGTTGGAAACTAAACAACTTACCACTTGTAAAATGATTTCATCATCCGCGGCAATCAAATCACTTTGAGTCAATCTTTGCGCCTCTACCGAGAAACAAAAAAGAATAAATTATATACATATGTAATTCCCATTACAAACGCTTTGACACATAAAGGGATGATTATATGTCAAGAACGTAAAACGACTTTTCGACTTTTCGACCTTTTGACTTTCAGACTTTTCGACAAATTATAAACACATGAAAAACAAAACATTGGGATTTATTGGTGGCGGAAGAATTACAAAAATTTTTCTACAGGCATTTGCAAACAAACAACAACACTTTTCATCAATTGTGGTGTATGAGATCAATGCGGAAGTCTTATCCGAATTGAGTAGTCAATTCCCGGATATTCAACCGACGGATGACCTGCAATTGACGGCAAAACAGGATGTTGTATTTATCGCGCTGCACCCGCCAGCCATCATGGATACCCTGGATTTGATTAAAAATGTGGTATCTGATAAAAAAATTATCGTTTCTTTGGCTCCAAAAATTTCTATCGGAAAATTACATCAAAAGCTGGGCACAACCAATATTATCAGGATGATCCCCAACGCTACTTCGTTTATTAATGAAGGGTACAATCCATTGTGTTTTTCAGAGCAATATCATCTTGAGCTGGAATCGATATCCAGCATGCTGGAAGTGCTTGGCAATACATTTGAAGTTCCTGAAGAACAGTTGGAAGCCTATGCCATTATTTCTGCCATGCTACCAACGTATTTCTGGTTTCAGTTTAAATCGATTGCAGCCTTGGGTACCCAGATGGGACTAACAGATGAACAGGCCAATGATGCCATTTACCATACCATGATCGCAGCCCTGAATACATTATATAGATCGGGCAAAAGTACTGATGAGGTGATCGACCTGATACCGGTTAAACCTATCGGTGACTATGAAGACCAGGTGAGCAAGATATATGAGGACACACTGTTGCCATTATACAACAAGATCAAACCGTGAGTCCACTCCTAACCTGAATAATTCATGCTTTTTATTCAGGTCAGATGCAAGGCGCCGGAAGCCGCCGAATAATTCAGGCTAAGCACAAATCAAGCTAATAAGCGGGAATAAATCTGGTATAGGTGGCTTCACTGTTAAACACCCGAGATCATATTCAATTAAAGGTTGAATAATACCTGGGTGGC
>SKYG01000142.1 GCA_007128045.1 Bacteroidales bacterium
AAAACTTTTGCAAAGATAAACAATCTAAAAATCCAAACAAAGCAATATTGTTATTTTTTTCACAACTTATTTAATTTATTCAAAATAACAGCCAGATCGGAATAGATCGAGGTATTTTCGAGTATAATATTTTCGGGCACCTTGATTGACTGAGGCGTGAAATTCCAGATGGCTTTTATGCCCCAGGCAACCATCAGGTCGGCTACCTCCTGTGCCTTGTTGTCAGGCGTTGTAATGATGCCAATACGGGCAGGTATTTTGCGTGACAGATCACGAAACTCATCTATTGGGTATATCTTAACTCCTTTGACTGCCGTATTGACAATACCCGGATCGACATCAAAACCAGCTACGATCTTCAACCCGTAATGCATCAACCCACCATAGTTGATCAACGCCTTACCCAGGTTTCCAACACCGAACAGGAACGCCTGTTCAGTGGTATTAAAATCAAGAAACACAATGATTGTGTCAATCAGCTTGTCTACGTTATACCCTATCTTGGTGCGACCTTTTATTCCAGTATAAGACAGGTCTTTGGTTATCAGGGTTGCATCCATATTAAATGTTGATGCGATTAAGCTACTCGACACAAACTCCACGCCGTTTATTTTGAGAGACTTAAAAAAGCTGAGATACCCTGGCAGGCGCCTGAGAGTTGGCTCAGGAACCAATACAGCATCACCGTTCGATTTTTTATTACCGCGTATTTTCACAATTGTATATTTTTTTCTTTATATATATACAAAACTACAAAAAGTATTAAAGCAAATATTACTTAATGTTGTTATTTTATTAACAATTCATAATCTACCGCATCCTGATGGTAAAAAAAAGGGTTGACCCGCGTGAACTTATTCTGACAAAACAGTGTTCACCAACGGGACAACCCTTTGTGGTTATGCTGCTACCGCATCATTCTAATATCTCTTACGTGGATAGTAGTGTGTATGCAACAGGTCGTGCGATTTATGACCCAGCGGCTGATGCAGGAACGATTCGTATATTTCGGTAACTTCAGGGTTCTCGTGCGATTTACGGATCACCATCTTCTCATCTTCCTCGTAAATACCGGCAGCTCTGCGTTTTCTGATATCCATATTGGTTGGGATGGGTTGCCCTCCTCCACCAATGCAGCCACTCGGACAAGCCATGATCTCGATAAAATGGTAATTGGCCTCTCCGGCCCTGGTTTTATCCATCAGTATTTTGGCATTTGCCAGGCCATGCGCAATAGCAACGTTAAGCTCAACACCTTCCAGGAAGCTCCACTCAGGCTTCACATCCTTGATCTTCACTGTTGCCTCCTTAACGCCTTCCATACCCCTTACAGGCTTGATATTCAAATTGGTAAACGGAACCTCTCTCCCTGTCACCAATTCATAGGCAGTACGCAGGGCCGCTTCCATAACTCCACCTGTAGCTCCAAAGATCACGGCTGCACCTGTTGATTCTCCCAGGATGCTATCGTAACGCTCATCATCCAACTTGTTAAAGTCGATACCTGCCTGATGGATCATCATGCCAAGCTCACGGGTAGTCAACACATAATCAACATCTTTGTACCCGCTTCCACGCATTTCAGGGCGTTCTGCCTCAAACTTCTTGGCTACGCATGGCATGATCGAGACCACGACCATATCGGCCGGGTTCTTATTTATTTTATCAGCATAGTAGGTCTTTGCCAGCGGACCAAACATTTGCTGTGGCGACTTACAGGTCGACAAATTATCCAGCAGGTCAGGATACAGGTGCTCCTGAAACTTGATCCATCCTGGAGAGCAGCTCGTCATCATCGGTAATGCCACTTGCTTACCATCTACCAGTGCTTCCTTTAATCTGGTAAGAAGCTCGGTACCTTCCTCCATGATGGTCAGGTCGGCCGTAAAGTCTGTGTCAAGCACCTTGTCAAATCCAAGCCTGCGCAAGGCAGACACCATTTTTCCGGTAACCCTGGTGCCTGGCTCGAGACCGAATTCCTCTCCGATAGCTACCCGCGTGGCAGGAGCAGTCTGCACAACCACAAATTTTCGGGGGTCATAAATGGCATCAAACACCTCATCAATATAATTGCGCTCTGTCAATGCAGCCGTTGGACAACGGTTTATGCATTGTCCGCAGTTGGTACAAACCACCTCATTCATGGGTTTATCCAGGAAGGTGGATATCTTCATCTCATTGCCCTTATGGGTGACCGCAAGGGCGCTGACTGCCTGTAAATCTGTACATGTTCTTACACAACGCTGACAGCGGATACACTTGCTGTCGTCTTTCTCAATCGACGGACTGGAAATGTCGTGAACGCGTTTGTTGCCATTAAGCAAAGAAAGAAATACATGGTCGCCAATGCGGTAGTCGTTCGACAAGGCCTGCAGCTCGCAATTTCCATTTTTAAAGCACTTGGTGCAATCGGCATTGTGTTCTGACAATAGCAATTCTACAATATGCTTTCTTGCCTGACGTACCTTAAGGCTGTTGGTCTGAATTTCCATGCCTTCGCTCACGGGGGTGGCACATGAGGCAGGCAACAACCTGGCACCCTTTTGTTCAACAACGCATACCCGGCAATTGCCGGCAACACAGAGGTCGTCATGATTACACAATGTGGGAATCTTGAAGTTCAACTTCTGGGCTGCTTGCAATATGGTCGTTCCCTCATCTACTGAGACAGGGATATTGTTGATCTTTAAGCTGACTTTATATTTACTCATTTTCTTTTCTCCTGTAATATGTTTATACCCGGAATTTAGTAAATGATCTCTTCCCGGAAATTGTTAATGATTGAATTGAAGGGGTTTGCTACTGATTGCCCTAGACCGCATTTCGAGGCAATCTTCATTGTATCAGACAATTTTTGCAGCTCTTCAAGGTATCCGGGTGTTTTGGCACCCTTTTTCACGGCTTCAATTCCCTTCAGGAGTTGCTGACAGCCAACCCGGCAAGGGCTGCACTGACCGCACGACTCCTCTTCAAAAAATTCAAGGTAATCGTGCAAAATATTGTACATTGAGCGGGTGCTGTTAAAGATCATCATGGAGCCACCGGTGGGGATGCCTTCAAAGCCTATCAGGGTATCTTTGAAATGTTTCCTGGCCACACAGAACCCCGATGCACCCCCAACCTGAACGGCTTTGGTATCGCCATCGCCAAATTCTTCAACAAACTGAGTCAGTGACATTCCAAGCTCCA
>SKYG01000369.1 GCA_007128045.1 Bacteroidales bacterium
GATATCCGTAAAGTCGATTTCAGTGCCTTTATCAACCTCTTTGTCGTTATCAGCCTCTTCTTTTTTCGAATCATTGTTTTTCTTATCGTCCTTCTTGTCGTTGTCTTCGGTCTCCCTGACGGTCACTTCATCGTTCTTTGGTGCCAGTAGCGATGGCGTACCGGGCATCAGACTCAAGGCAGCCAGTTGTGTGGCATTGGGATAAATCCAGGTGCCATCATTCAAGGCAGAATAGGCTGGAGAGAAATTGCGTTTTGTCAGATAGTACAGGTACTTGCCATCTGTGCTGAAAACCGGGCTGGAGTCTTCATAAAACCCTGAGCTAACCTGGTGCAAGGTACCGTCTGTTACATGATATGTATAGATCACATTGTGGGCATTCTCCAGTCCAATGGTAAACGCGATCCACTGTGAATCGGGCGACCATTTAATCGGATAGGAGCCACGCGACCCATGGCCAACCTGCCAATTGGTGTGTGCTGCAATGGTCTCAGATCCTGTTTCGATATTCAGGATGTTGATGTTGTTTTGTTCATCGATGTATGCGATCATGGAATTATCGGGCGACCAATACAGGGTGTAACCATAGCCTTTGCCCCTGCTGCTGACCTTTCTGGCGGGTGCGTGTCCTTCATGATCCTGGATATATATTTCATATTCACCCGACATGTCACTCCAGAAGGCAATATGTTTCCCGTTGGGTGACCAGGATGGATCGCGATCAAATGCGCCGCTGGATCGGGTCATATTCATGGTGAAGCCATCTTTCACCGGAACACTAAACAACTCGCCACGTGCTTCAAATACCACCCTGTTACCATCATGTGAGGGGCTCATATTGGCAATATTGCCGCCAACATTCACAGAACGGGATCTTTCCGGGCTAAGGTCGCTGATAACATGTATGTCAAGTGGCTTATATTCATTAGACTGTAAGTCCATCAAGTACAATGTGCCTCCCATCTCAAACACCAGGTCGTCCTTGCCGGCCGACATATATGAGATGTCAAAGTCTTCAAAATTGGTCAATTGACGTTCCGATCCTGTGTCAACGTTATAGGCCCATAGGTTGATCCGCATATTCTCTGCCTGATCTGATAAGAAGTAAATGGTATTTCCTGACCAGGCAGGCTTCCCATCAATAGAGCGCCGGTTTGTAATGTTTTCAGCAGTGTTGTTCTCCAGGTCAAACACAATGATGTCGGAAGTCAGCCCACCGCGGTAGCGCTTGAATGGATAATTTTCAGTGATCCTGGTTATATATGCCAGTTTGTTTCCATCGGGAGAGTAGCTGGCCAATTCGCCATAGGGTATCGCCAGCTTCTCGGGAAGTCCGCCTTCGGCATTCACCCGGTAAAACTGGCCCGGACCCCTGCTGCCCTGGCGTGAGGAGGCAAATAGCAGGTAGTTGCCGTCAGGGTGCCAGTCGACCATCCTGTCACTATATGACTGGTAGGTGATGCGTTTGGGAAGGCCACCCATAACCGGCATGACATAGATATCATTGCTGCCATTGTAGTTGGCAGAGAATGCCAGAAGTTGCCCGTTGGGTGAAAACCTTGGCCAAGACTCCTCTCCGGGCGAACGGGTCAATTGCACAGCCATGCCGCCTTCTTTTTCTACCAGCCAGATATCACCGGAAAAAACAAAGGCAATGTGTGTTTCAGATACGTCCATCTGACGCATCAGCTTGGCACTGATCTGTGCCTGGCAGATCGTTGCCAGCATTAGTAAAATAACAACTGTAATACTTGTTTTCATCTGTTTATTTTTTTCCCTTTGACCTTCGACCTTCGACCTTTGACCCCCATGAAAAACAATCATGCGTCTGTGTGTCAAAGCGTTTGTCATGGGTATTTCATCTGTTTAAAAATAATAAGTTGCGGGTTACGAGTTATGGATTATTCATTTATGGCCGTGAAATTAAACATATTATTTTGAAAGTGTGTCATAATTTCATTAAACAAATATTCATTCAAAACGTTGGATTAGGAAGACACATTGTTCAATTTACGATACCATGTTTAACCCTTAAATATAAAGATGCTATGGCTTTCACCCTACAGCTCAATGAAAAAGCGATCGACTTTCAACTACCTGCCACTGATGGCAACACCTATAGCCTTTCCGACTTCACCGATGCAGAGGTTCTTGTGATATTCTTTACCTGCAATCACTGTCCTTATGTGATTGGATCAGATGAAGTTACAAGAGAAACTGCCAATAAATATGCCTCCCGTGGTGTGAGATTTGTCGCCATCAACTCCAATAGCAAGAACACCTATCAGGAAGATGACTTCCCTCATATGGTAGAACGCATGAAAGCGTATAAATTTCCCTGGGTGTATTTATATGATGAATCGCAGGAGGTTGCTTTAAAATATGGTGCATTGCGCACCCCCCATTTTTATGTCTTCGATAAAAACCGGAAACTGATCTATAGTGGACGAGCTGTTGACTCACCCCGTGATGCCTCCAAGATCACTGTCAACGACCTGGAGCATGCACTTGAAGAGCATCTTTCAGGTAAGCCCATCACCAACCCACTGACAAACCCTATAGGATGCAATGTAAAATGGGACGGGAAGGACAAGCACTGGATGCCTGCCGATGCATGTGATCTTGTTTAAAATCAAATTGAAGGTCTGAAAGCGGAGCGAAGCTCAGCGCAGCGAAGTCCCGAACGAACGTGAGGGATCTCCTTCGAATGTTAAAATGGTGTTCATCGATCATCCTCCTCATGGGTGTTGGCATTTGCTGTAATGCTTTTTTGATGTACATTTGCTGAAATGATGCAAAACCTATGCTATGGAAACCATCGAAACGGTCGAGAAGACCCTGATGCATTATCTGGATTATACAATCCTTGAGTTTGGCAACACCTCCATCACTGTATGGCTGCTGATCTATTTTTTTGTTGGCCTGTTCTTGCTGTTTTACCTCTCGGCAAAGTTCAAGGGACTGCTGGTAAACAGGGTTCTTGTCAGATATACACCTGAGCTGGGTGTTCGTCAGGCCATAGGTACCATTGTAAGATATATTATCCTGTTTGTCGGGTTATTAATTATTTTTCAGACAGCAGGAATTGACCTTAGCACCCTCACCGTGTTGGCCGGGGCTCTGGGAATAGGTATAGGTTTCGGCTTGCAGAGCATTACCAACAATTTTGTCAGCGGGATTA
>SKYG01000267.1 GCA_007128045.1 Bacteroidales bacterium
CGCCTATACCTTAACGTCAAATTACGAAGATGCTCAGGATCTGGTGCAGGAAACTTTTTTAAAGGCTCTGACCAACCGCGACAAGTTCACTGCCAACACCAATCTGAAAGCATGGACTTTTACCATCATGAAAAATACATTCATCAACAATTACCGTCAGAATGTACGCAACAACACCATCCTTGACAAGACTGATGATTTGTATTATCTGAACCTGACCAAAGAAAGTGGAATTGGATTGCCTGATGCCAATATATCTGCAAAAGACATATACCGCGAGATCAACCGCATTGATGAAGATCAGCGTTTGCCTTTTGAGATGTACAATCAGGGATACAAGTACAAAGAAATCGCTGAAAAGCTTAACCTGTCTATTGGCACGGTGAAGTCACGGATATTCTTCACCCGGAAAAAGCTGATGGAAGCGATCGAATCGTAAATCCAGCAACCCTTTATATAATTTCCCGTTTTTTTACACCCCGGCAGTTACTCCTGCCGGGGTTTCTTTTTGCGGGCCTGCGCAAAAAAATGTAATTTTGCCTGTTCGTATCATTAACAGCTAAGACAATGAAGGTATTCAAATTCGGTGGTGCTTCAGTAAAAAATGCCCATGCTGTTAAAAACGTTGCCACAATCATAAAGGGCTACGGATACGGGCCCCTGGTCGTAGTCATATCTGCCATGGCAAAGACTACCAATGCCCTGGAGCGGCTTACAGCCTTATTTATGGAAGAAAACACCGACAAGATGATGGAGCTTTACCATCAGATTCGTGACTTTCATGTAGGCCTGGCTGCTGAGTTATTTCCGCGTAAAAACCATCCTGTCTTCAGCACACTCGAACAAAGTTTTTATCACTTATTGTATTACATCAATGAGAAACCTGGAAACAACTACAACTATGAGTACGACAGGATCGTGTCGACAGGCGAGCTGGTTTCCAGCCAGATACTGAGTTATTACCTCAATGAAACAGGTGTGGTCAACCAGCTTTTCCCTGCTCAGAAGCTAATTATCACGGATGCCCATTTCCGGGATGCCCATATCGACTGGATTCAGACTCCTCAAACCATCAAATCAAAGCTTTTACCCTATCTTAAGCCGGCATCTGGCAGCAACAAACCTTCCATCATAGTTACCCAGGGCTTTATCGGTGGTACATCCCAGGGCTTTACCACCACCCTTGGACGTGAAGGTTCTGACTATACCGCAGCCATCATTGCCTATTCACTGCAAGCATCCGAGGTAACCATCTGGAAAGATGTTCCAGGCCTGCTAAACGCAGATCCTAAGTTGTTTGCTGAAACACTTCTTATGCCCAACATTAGTTATCAGGAAGCCATCGAACTGGCTTACTACGGTGCCACCGTGATCCATCCGAAAACCCTGAAGCCCCTGTTGAGCAAAAACATCCCGTTAAAGGTGAAGTCATTCTATGAACCCGATGCACCAGGAAGCATCATCAACGACCATTCAGAAAACGACCACCTTGTTCCGTCATTCATATTTAAATTTAACCAGGTACTCGCAAGCATCTTTCCAAAAGATTTCAGCTTCATTGCCGAGCACAACCTGTCAAGAATATTTTCAGATTTCGCACAACACGGGGTAAAGATCAACCTGATGCAGAACTCTGCGATCAGCTTTTCTGTATGTTTTGACAATGACCGGATAAAAACACCCGCATTACTCCGTGACCTGAAAAAAAACTTTACTGTAAAATACAACGACAACCTTGAGCTGATCACCATCAGGCATTACGAGAAAGCACAAACAGGGCCGGTGATCAAAAACAAAGAAGTACTTCTGGAACAGAAAAGCCGCACCACCTTACAAATGGTGGTCAGGAACTGTTGATCATCTTCAGCGTGTTGGGCGGACAAGTTGTTCAAAGTTCCTTAAAAACTGGTTATTCACGTGCTGGCAGGAGCCACCTACCTTTGAGACCGAGAACTCCTGGTAAAACGCCGGGTTAAGGCTTTGTTTGGATGAATAAATCACAGGGATGGCCAATTGGATGCCAGCCATAGGATTGTTTGAGGCATCCAGCCTCCCTTTGTTGGGTGGGTGATTCCTGATAAACCAGGAGCATACCCCAAACTCTCTGTAAATACGGCCCCAGTTATCGCCACTTCTAACGGTATACATAATATCCTCAGGGATGGAACCAGCATCAGGTGTTGAAGGCGTCTGTTCAGGAGTTTCAGATGCTGTCGGCCCCTCTGAAGTTCCTCCTGGTGTCACCGCCTGGCCTTCCTGAGCCATATCGCCTTCCGGAGCATGGCCATCAGCAGCTTCCGAATCGTTCTGAACCACTTCGCTTGCAACCTCTATTCGTGATGGTGGGTGGGGATCAAAAAGGAACAGGTCATATACCATATATGAAATGGCAAAGACTGCCAGGATGATAGCAGCCAGCTGCACCAGCGTGACAGACTTCAACCGCGAAAGGGGCGATACATCTTCACTGTCATGTTCATCTGTCGAAAAATGACCTCCCGGGGCAAATGATCTGACGCCTTCGCCAATGTTATAAAACTTAATTAGCTGGCATGCTGCAGGCACCTCATCCTCCACCGCTTTTCTCAACAGACTTGCGGCTTTTGTATGGGTAGGCATTGAATCAGAAAGAATTTTTTTCGTGCTTTTCTCTTCGAAGTACACACAAAAGCCATTGGTTGCCATCAGCAGCATGTCGTCATCGATTGGCGCCAGCGGTTGTGTACAAACGCCCGGAGCAACCAACTGTTTCTGGCCAAGAAAAGGTATTTGCCACGACTTACGCGAATTATTGCCCAGCTCCTCCTGATACAGCTCCCAGGACAAAGGAATAATGTTCTTTCCTTCATACAGGTAAAGACACACCTGCCCTACCCATGCATAATACACTTTATTATCTTTTGCAAGCACACACAGGCAACTCAACTCAGCATCATTAAGCCCGGGCTGCTTCCGCATCATCACATACAAAAATCCATTGGCATACATGACCGCGTTGCGAACGGCCTCTACAGGATCTGCCAACTCTTCATGAAGCAGGTAATACTTGATCCTCTCTGCCACCGTTTGAGCCAATGAAGTCCCGGATGGCTCAGATGAGCCATTACCAGCAACGATAAAAGCGTAGCCATTGGGTGTATCAAAAGCGTGATGAATATGCCGGGGTAACTGCCCC
>SKYG01000147.1 GCA_007128045.1 Bacteroidales bacterium
ACGACCGGTGAATACTGTCCTTGTTTAAGTATTTCGACGTTACGTTTGCCTTTTTCAAGAACTGCCATAGTAGACGCATCCAGGTCTGAACCAAATTTAGAGAACGCCTCCAGTTCCCGGTATTGTGCCTGGTCAAGCTTTAAAGTGCCGGCCACAGCCTTCATGGAACGAAGTTGTGCGTTACCACCTACACGGCTAACCGAAACCCCGACATTGATGGCAGGTCGTATCCCGGCATTAAATAAGTTGGACTCCAAGAATATCTGACCGTCGGTGATAGAAATCACATTTGTAGGTATATAGGCAGAGACATCGCCAGACTGCGTCTCGATGATCGGCAATGCTGTTAGGGAGCCACCTCCTTTAACCAATGGTTCAATTGAGTCCGGTATATCATTCATTTGTCTTGCAATATCATCTGATGCGATGATCTTTGCGGCTCGTTCCAGCAGGCGGGAATGCAGGTAAAAGACATCGCCCGGGTATGCTTCCCTGCCAGGAGGTCGCCTCAGCAACAGGGATACTTCACGGTAAGACACTGCTTGTTTGGACAGGTCATCGTAGATTACAAGAGCAGGCCGTCCTGTATCCCGGAAATACTCTCCGATGGCGGCACCTGCAAACGGAGCAAAAAACTGCATGGCAGCAGCATCGCTAGCAGAAGCTGATACAACCACAGTGTACTCCATGGCACCATGCTGTTCCAGGCGTCTCACCAGGTTGGCAACGGTAGATCCTTTCTGGCCAATGGCCACATAGATACAAAATACGGGTTCCCCCTTGTCAAAGAATTCCTTCTGTGCAATAATGGTAGCCAACGCGATGGCGGTTTTCCCCGTTTGCCTGTCACCAATGATCAACTCCCGCTGCCCACGGCCAATGGGGATCATGGCATCGATGGCCTTGATGCCGGTTTGCAAGGGTTCATTGACAGGTTGACGATAGATAACCCCTGGTGCTTTGCGTTCCAGTGGCATAGAAAACAGTGGCCCCTCTATCGAGCCTTTACCATCGATAGGTACGCCAAGCGTGTTTACTACACGACCCAACAAACCCTCCCCTGCTTTGATGGAAACGATCTGACGACTGCGCCTTACAATATCTCCTTCTTTAATCCCTTTGGCGTCGCCAAGCAATACCACCCCGACATTATCCTCTTCCAGGTTTAAGATAACACCATTCAGACCATCGTTGCCAAACAAGATCATCTCCCCCGCCCAGGCATTCTTCAGACCATATATTCTTGCAATACCGTCTCCTATCTGTAGAACAGTGCCTGTCTCTTCCAGCTTTGTCTCCATCTGTAATCCTGCCATCTCCTGACGGAGTATGGCGGATATTTCTGCAGGTTTTATTTCAGGCATGGCTTAATTGTTTGAAAAAATATAACATAGCATATCAGATATTCAGGTGCTTCCGCATGGCCGTCAACCTGCTTCTTATGCTGGCATCAAATTGCCTGTCACCCAGGTTTAATATAAATCCCCCAATAATGGAAGGGTCGACCTTCTCGTCAAACTCTATACTTAACTCAGTAAGGTTTTCCGCCACCTGCATGGCTTTAACCCTGATGGTTTCATCGACAGGTACTGCGGTTGTAAGCCTCACAAGTTCAATCCCCTTAGCTTCCTTATAAATTACCAGGAAGGACCTGGATATCCCTGACAACAAGGCAGCTCTTTGCTTTCTGACTATGATCTGGATATAAGTCATGATAAGTGGATTCAAGCGTTCAGCAAATAATGCCTTCAGCACCCTTTGTTTCTTCCCTTCCCTGATAACCGGGCTTTTCAGCAAAGCCTGCAACTCCTTACTTGACGACAACACACTGCTGATAAGCTTCATATCTTCATAAGCCCTATCCACAATGCCATGTTCCTGCGACAAGTAGAGCAATGCCCTGGCGTATCTTTTTGAGACCCTGAAGTTTTGACCTGACATGTTTAGGATCAGTTAAGTATCATACTATCCAACAGCTGTTCCACAAACCTGGAGTTTTTGCCTTTATCGGAAAATTCTTCCTGCAATACTTTCTCGGCCATATCCATGGAAAGCCTTGCCACCTCCCCCTTAATCTCTCTCAAGGCGTTCATCTTTTGAACTTCAATGGATTTTGTGGCCTCTTCTATCATTCTGCCTGATTCAACAAAAGCAGATTTCTTAGCCTGAGCCAACAATTCCTCTGCTTCTTCAACGGCATGCTTGTGCATTTGCTCAATCAGATCATCTGTCTCCTTAATTTTCTCAACCCTCAACTGTTCTAACTCTGAAAGTTCTTTCTCAATGCGGCGGGCATTGATTAAAGATTTAGCAATGACCCTTTCACGCAATCTGATGCTTGCAAGAATCGGATGCCAGGCATATTTTCTTAGAACAATCAGCACAAGACCAAAGGACAGGGTCATCCAAAAGATGAGGCCAAGCCCGGGTGTTATCAGTTCCATATACTACATTATTTTATTTGACTGATTATTTGAGGACAAAGCAGATTGGTACATGACGAATCAGGCTAAACAAATAAGATTAGCAGACAGACCAATATGGCAAAAAAAGTAACCCCCTCAATAAGGGCAGCGGCAACGATCATCGAAGACCTGAGGTCGTTCCCTGCTTCAGGTTGGCGCGCCATACCTTCCAGGGCGGACTTAGCAATCTTGGAAATACCCCATGAAGCGCCAAAAACAGCTACAACGGAAGCAAATCCGGCACCTAGCTTCATCCATTCGTGGGCTACGTCAACGACAGCCTCTAATAACACAAATAATGGTGACATGTTTGTTAAAATTTAATTGAACAATGAATACGAGATCATTTATACGATATAATTAGTGGTGTTCCTCCGGTACGGCCAACCCAAAAAAAAGAGCGCTGAACAAAGTAAATACATATGCCTGAATAAATGCAACAAGCAGCTCTAAAAAGTTCATAAAAATCAAGAATATAATCGACAAGGGAGCAATTCCAAAGCCTAGATAGTGATTCACATTGCCGAGTATAAATATCAGACTGACAAATCCAAGTAATATCATATGACCTGCCATGATATTGGCAAAGAGCCTGATCATCAATACGAACGGTTTAATTACGACGCCAACTAATTCAATGATTGGCATCAGTGGGATGGGAAGCTTTAACCAAAAAGGCACGCCAGGTGTATTAAAAATATGACGCCAATACCCCTTATTGGCAAATATCTGCGTTGTAAAAAAAGTAAACAACGCCAGTACCAATGTCACGGAAATATTTCCGGTAGTATTTGCTCCACCAGGAAAAAATGGCAATAATCCCAACAGGTTATTAAAGAATATAAAGAAAAACAGTGTCAGCAGATAAGGCAGGAAGCGTTCATGGTGTTTGGGCCCAATTGCACCTATGGCAATCTGATCACGAATAAAAATAATTACAGGCTCCAACAGAGAACCCATACGGCTGGGAAGGTTTGCCCCGGACACTTTTCTATAACTTTTCGCCGCCCTGATAAAAATGACACAAATTAATACCGATGCAATAAAAATAGCAAATACATTCTTCGTAATAGAAAGGTCCAATAGATATGAGGCCTGCATATCTGGTGTTATACCATCATCTAGCACTCGAATGATCCTGCCCTTTGAGGGGCCGTCAGCAGCAATACGAAATCCTTTATATGCTGCGTGCCCATGATGAAACCTGTTACTGAGAAAGACATATACCCTGCCGCTATAAAACAGGATTACAGGCAAGGGTATTGACACACTGTGCTTACCGATGTCGAACAAGTGCCAGTCGTATGCATCAAGCATATGTCCGATAATGATATCTCCGGCATTAAATTCAGCCTCTTCGTGATTTGATGGTACACTTGTATCAGTATGGTTCCGGGCAAAACCTGAAATTGTCAGAACACATAAAAGCGTCAACACAAAAAAACGAACAGCGAAAAAACCAGCTCCGGATTGTAAAACCCTACAGGTCTTATCATTGGGTAACATCAGAATGAACTTTTAGAAACACACAAATGTAAGTGATTATATGTAATATCCAGAAGAATCATTAATTCGATTATTTTCTAATAATGGTTCTTTGTAACAGAATGATCTCAAATGTGGTAAACAACAAATAAAATATAAAGAACCCGATCATAAAAGGATATGCATCATCCCTGAACACCAATGAATACCCTACCATAATAAAGATGCTGATCAATAAACGCCCCATAGATATTCCCATATAGACCAGCGAAAATCTCTTTCCATTATGCTTATGGGCAATGTTTAACAGGTATCTGTTGAATAAGCCAAATACATAGAAAAAGGGCACAAAAAAATAGTATGCTCTGGAAATAAGTGCGGAATCTGCAATTACAGCAAAGACTATTGAAAGCAGAAATAGAATTGCCGAAAACACAGAAAACTTTAACAGATACCTTTTCAGGTCAGTCATTTAGCAATGGGAGTTAGGCCATCTTCTTTTCGGGGATCTTGTTTAACATCGGCGAAGAATCTGGCTTGGATTGGGTTTTATCCATACTACAGGTACCGGTAAAACTGGCTCCGGGTTCGATGGCAAGTTTATTGGTAATAATATCGCCATTAAAACGGGCAGAAGATGTAAGTGTCAACAATTCTGTAACTTCTACCTTTCCCTTAATATTTCCGGAGAAATCTGCATTCTGACAAAAAACATCGCCTTCCAACACGCCTGTGTTGCCAACCACGATTTTTCCCTTGCATTTTACCTGGCCCGTTACTGTACCATCAATTCGTATATCACCGGTAGAATTTACTTCACCCTTGATTACTGTTCCCGTACCAACCAGATTGATTGATGTGTGATCGGTTTCTGTTGTCTTGGCCATATTATTTGTATTTTTCTTGTTGATAAACATATTTTGAAAAGTTAGACTGCATCAAACAGATACATCGCAAAAGTAAAACAAAAAAGATTTCTTTCAAAAAGGTACCAGCTATTTATTGGTCAATATATTTCTGCCTGAAAAAGCCCTTGTATTCTTCCAGGTTTTTCTCCTGATAAAATACAGGATAATTGTCAACCGAAATGATAAAGCCTGTTATGTTGTTTTTGCCAAATGCTGCTAATTCTTCAGAAGCCATTAATTTATTATAATATTCCATCCCGTTTTCTTTTCCGGAAAAATTGGTCACCGTAATTATCTGCTGTTTGTCGTCAAGAAAGATACTGCTTGCAGATAGTTGTCTGTCACCATAATTTGCCTGGTTGAACAAATTAACCATATTTCTTAGCTGAGGCACGTCTGTTCTTGCGGTCTCTGCAACAAATACAAAGAAGTGTACAGCCTCCGGGTTATATGAGAACACAGATGAAGCCGCCAAGCCTTCAAAAGCTATATCCTGGCCAGGGTCAGATTCAGGCTCTGGATCTTCTTCCACAAATTCAAGTGGCAAGCTGCCTGGAACATCCAATGAAGCCAATAAAAAGCTGGCAGGCTCATACACAGGCAACCCATTATAGTTGGCCACTACATGTTCGAGTTCTCTTTTGAATTCGGATTTTTTTCCCAGTTTTCCAATCGACAGGGCTTTAATATAGGCAAACTGGCTGTGCACGCTGGTTGGGAGATCAAGGGTGTCAGCATGAAGGGATGTTTCTATCACTTCCTGGTACCGGTTATTCAGAAATGCACGATATGCCTGTTCGTACAGACGCTTGCCATATTGCTGGCGTTCAGTAAGTTTTTCCAGGTAATTGGGGTCACCAAGGATGCTGGCAAATTCACTGTCAGGGAATTCAGCCACCAGACGATCTTTATACATATTGGCTTTGGATGGGTCATTCAACTCGCGATACAGATTGTACAAATAATAATAGGCATACTGCTTTCGATCTGAATCAGGAAATCTGTTAACCAACGATTCAAGACTGCTTACCGCGCTTCTGTAATCACGCAGTCTTTCATTGAATATCATCCCTTTGTTATAATATGCATCCGCCATACGCAAATTGGAAGTGGCCATCTGTTCTTCAGTGAGTGGTATATTTCTCAGGTATGTATTTCTGTCAAAGATATCTCCGGCCTCCTCCTCTTCTTCTTCCCATTCATCATCCATAGCCATATCAAAATCAGCCCCTCGACGGTTTCTGATCCTCCAGTTATCCTCCAATGGCCGGTCGCCAAATTTACTAAAGAACTCAGTGCGTCCAAAACTCATGGCTGTCGTATTGTAAAAATACCAACCTCCTTCCTGGGCTCCGGCACCGCCTCTTATCCGGGTTTGGGCAATGGTAGATGCGGCGCGCATCATCTGTTGTTCTACCAAACGCGCTTGTCGCTCCTCCTCGCGAAGGTCTTCAATGATCTTGTTTATCACTGCATTGCGGGCCGTTTCAGGCATGGCAGCCAAACGCTGAAGAGAATCCTCTCTTGCAATGGTGCGAATATTTGCAGCCAGACCTGATAATACTGATTTTTGTCGATTCACCTCGACAAAATCATCGTGCTGAGATGGTATATACACCACCGCACTATCATAATAAACACTTGATGTCAGGTATTCCGGGCGTGAAAAATAAATTTCAGCCAGTCGCTTGAATGACAACCCTTTCTGCAGGCGATTGTCTTCGCTAACTTCTACAGACCTGAGAAGGTGTTCAATAGCCTGTTCTTCGCGGCCTCTTCTCTGATTTAACTGTGCCAGGGCATAATATATCTGGTCACGATAGGCCTTGTTTTTGTCATCACGCAGCATGCGGTTAAGTTCCGACTCAATGAAATCCCCCCCTCCTTCACCGGGAGCATAAGCCATCGCCATGCTGATCCTCGACTGAAACGCGAGCTCAAACGTAGGATTCATCTTAAGCACCCTGGCATATGTTTGCTGTGCATTGGTATAGTCTCCTGAGTGATGATACAACTGAGCTTCTATGAAAGTAAGCCTGGTTTGTTCGCGCTTATTGGATGTTAAGGCACCAGCTCTCTGCAAAAACGGTACGGCCGCAAGGTAATTATCAGTTCTGACATGATGATCGGCCATGACAAGCATATATAGGCGTTCGGTCTCCCTATCCAACTGCCCGGCATCCTTGTTGGCTTTCAGCATTTCCAACATACGGAGCGCATCATCATACCTGTTAAGCTGATGATAGGATTTCGCAATCCATGCTTTGGCAAGATACTTTGTCGGCGGCTCATATTGTCTGACGATATATTCAAAAGTCAGGATCGCCAGATTGTAGTCCCTTTTAAAATAATGTGAACGGGCAATCAGATAAAATGACGCATCGATCCAGGGATTATATTCAACCCCACGGATGTTCATTGAATGCCTTCTGATAACGATACTGGCCTTCTGATAAGCAACATCCATATAATTGCCCACCATGGTTGCCTGCTGCTCATTGCCATACCTGAAAATACTTAATACTTGTTCATAGTTATCATTATGTGCTGCCGACAAACGCCTTATTCCTTCACGATAACTTTCACGTGCATTAAAGTATCCATTGTACTTCGCATTGATAGAATGGTATAGACGGTTAGGCAATTTATTCTTTTGTGTAGAACAAGCCCATCCAAATAGTAAAAGGGGCAGTATAACCATTAGTACTGCCTTATGATGTAAATGATATCTATTTCTCAACATTCAGAACGTGGATATATACAATATGATAACTAACTTTTTGCAAATTTATTTTAAATTTCCAAAGTTTCCCCTTCCGCATTTTTTTATTAATTTTGCTGGTTAATCAAATTATCCAAAAACAACAAATACCAAAGTGCCAAAACGCAAAAAAAACAGTCGTTTCCTTCACAAGCTTCATGACAAATACCGGTTGGTTCTCATGAATGATGCCACTTTGGAAGAAAAGATCTCTTTCAGGCTAACTCGTTTTAATGTATTTATATTTTTTGGCACTTTAAGTATATTTTTAGTTGTTGCAACCATATACCTGATTGCATTCACCCCCCTCAAAGAATACATTCCTGGCTATGCCGACTTCAATACGAGGCAGGTACTTAGAGACCTTATGATGCGAGCTGATTCATTAGAAAGAGATCTTAGGCAAAAAGACCTGTACATCCACAATTTCAGAAATATTGTCGAGGGAAAAGAACCGGTGGAGTTTTTACCACCAGAGCTGCTTGATCCCGATCAATACAATATAGAAAGCCTCCCACGGTCGGTCGAGGATTCCATTATCAGGGCTGAAATAGAAAGCATGGCAGAATATGGCACCTGGATATATGAAGACTCCCCTGCCTTCCAAAGTATCAACCAATACTTCTTCTTTCCGCCGGTAAAAGGAATTGTCACCAACCATTTTGATCCGGCAGGTCAACATTTTGGCATCGATCTGGTTGCAGACACAAACGAAGCCATAAAAGCCACACTTGACGGCACAGTGATTTTTTCCGCCTGGACCATTGAAACCGGATTTAATATTGGGATACAACATGCCAACAACCTGGTTTCAATATATAAGCACAACAGTGTGTTATTAAAAGAAAAAGGAAGTTACGTCAAAGCAGGTGATGTGATTGCCATCATTGGTGATACTGGTCTGTATTCAACAGGTACCCACCTGCATTTCGAACTGTGGTTCAACGGGAATCCCGTCAACCCGCTGGATTATATCATTCTCTGATGACAACAAACACTTCCAAAAGAATAGCGATACTGGGATCAACGGGGTCTATTGGTTGTCAAACACTTGAAGTGATTCGCGACAACCCCGGCATGTTTACCGCCGAAATCCTTACCGCACAAAACAATGCCCGGTTATTGATCCAACAGGCTATAGAGTTTTGTCCCAATGCAGTAGTTATCGGCAATGAGCGCTATTATCAAACTGTCAGCCAGGCTCTGGCTGACTACCCCATAAAGGTGTTTGCCGGCAAAAAGGCACTCCAGGAGATTGTAACATTTGACTCTATCGATCTGGTTGTTACGGCAATGGTTGGGATTGCCGGACTGGAGCCGACAATAAATGCCATTAAAGCTCGAAAAGACATAGCCCTGGCAAACAAAGAAACACTGGTAGTAGCCGGAAACATCATCACCAACCTTGCAAGGGCACACCGTGTAAACATTTTACCTGTCGACTCTGAACATTCAGCCATATTTCAGTGTTTGGCTGGGGAGATGTCAAATCCCATAGAAAAAATATACCTGACTGCCAGCGGAGGGCCCTTCAGGGGAAAGAAATCAGACTACCTGGCAAACGTAAAGAAAAAAGAAGCCCTGAACCATCCAAACTGGAACATGGGCTGCAAAATAACCATCGACTCAGCCACGCTGATGAACAAAGGCCTGGAGGTAATAGAAGCAAGCTGGTTGTTCGGACTGAAAGCATCCGACATTGAGGTGGTAATCCACCCGCAATCAATTATACATTCCGTTGTACAGTTTCAGGATGGCTCCATGAAGGCACAGATGGGACTTCCTGATATGAAAATACCAATTCAGTACGCATTAACCTATCCGTACCGCGTTCCTTCAGATTCGAAAAGGTTTTGTTTCTGGGATTTTCCTGAATTAAGCTTTGAAAAACCTGATACGGAAAATTTCCCATCTCTTGAACTTGCCTATGAGGCCCTGAACCAAGGTGGAAACATGCCTTGCGTGTTAAATGCAGCCAATGAAGTGGCTGTAACAGCATACTTAAAAGATGCCATTGGGTTCATGGATATACCATCGATTGTCGGTAATTGCATGAAAAACATTTCTTTTGTCGCTGACCCCACGATTGACGATATTATTGAAACAGACAAACAAACAAGATCATTCATCCATTCAACCTTATAACATAGTTGTTCCTTACCCTATGATATAGTTATTCCTTGCCCTGCTTATCAATATCAATATTAATATAACAATAATGGAAATTCTAATTAAAGCACTGCAGTTTTTTCTCAGCTTATCTATCCTGATCATCATACATGAAATCGGACATATGGTTCCTGCAAGGTTATTCAACACCCGCGTGGAAAAGTTTTACCTGTTTTTCAATCCGTGGTTTTCCCTGTTTAAGTTTAAACGCGGAGACACCGAATATGGGATGGGATGGCTTCCACTGGGCGGCTATGTAAAAATCTCAGGCATGATAGACGAATCGATGGACAAAGATCAGATGAAGCAGCCACCACAACCTCATGAGTTCCGGTCAAAACCAGCCTGGCAGCGTCTGATCATCATGCTTGGTGGCGTCACGGCAAATATCATTCTGGCTGCCCTCATCTATATATTTATGCTGTTTATAACCGGAGAACAGTACCTCCCGGCAAAGAATGTTAAATATGGTATTGTCGCCGATTCGCTTGCCCTGGAACTCGGCCTGCAAACCGGTGATAAGATTTTGATGCTTGACGGAGAAGAATACGATGACTTTATGGACATCCCAAGGGAGTTTATACTGGGAGATATTCAAGAGATCACGGTAGATCGCAATGGAGAGATTGTCAAACTGCCAGTGCCTGACGATTTTTTCGGCAAATTGATCTCAGCACGGATGGGAGGCTTCTTTTCTATCAGATACCCGTTTATCGTAACCGGATTTCTGGATGGGTCTGCAGCAAAAGAAGCCGGTGTTAAAGAAGGTGATCATATTATGGGCATTGGCGGTGTCACCACCTGGTCGTTCGACGAATTTGCCCGTACCATACCAGAATTCAAAGGGCAGCAGACCACACTCACTGTACAGCGCAATGGTGACATGTTAGACCTTGAGATCACCATCCCCGATGAGGCCAGAATAGGCGCTTATGCCGAAAATATACAAAATCTGCTCGACTTTGAAACACGTAGCTATACATTTGCCCAGTCAATACCTGCCGGCATTACCAAGGCTTATACCACAACTACCGGCTACTTCAGAGAGCTTCGCCTGCTGTTCAGGCCGGAAGTAAAGGTTACGGAAAGCCTGGGAGGGTTTATCACCATAGGAAGTATCTTTGCCCCCACCTGGGATTGGGTGCATTTCTGGACCATCACAGCCTTTATATCTATCATTTTGGCTATCATGAACGTATTACCAATACCAGCACTGGATGGCGGACATGTAATGTTTCTGTTCTATGAGATCATTGTCGGACGAAAGCCTAATGACAAGTTCATGGAGTATGCCCAAATGGTCGGTATGATACTGTTGCTGTCACTCCTTCTTTTTGTTAACTTCAACGACATCCTGAGGCTGTTCAGATAGTCTGCAATAATTCCATTATGAACCCTTTATGAATAGTACTCTCCCGTCGATTACGCTGATTTTTCCTGGGAACTATGCAAAAAACCTTTCAGATAACCATTCTGGGTAGCTCAGCTGCCACCCCCACATCCTTAAGGCATACTACAGCTCAGCTCCTGCACTATCACAATAAAAGGTTCTTACTCGACTGTGCCGAAGGGACCCAGATGCAGTTACGTCGCTACAAAATTTCCGTGATGGGAATCAACCATATATTTATCAGCCACCTACATGGCGATCACTACCTTGGCCTGGCCGGCCTGCTTTTTTCAATGCATTTGCTGGGCAGAAAAAAAGACATACATATATATTCCCCTCCCGGTCTTCAGGAGATCATCCGGTTGCAGTATGAAGTGTCAAACCTGAAACCAATGTTTGAAGCCATATTCCATGAAGTTACCCACGGAAAGCAGCTTATACATGAAGACCGGCATATTACGATTGAATCAATCGCCATGGAACATCGGATACCATGTTATGGCTACCTTTTTAGGGAAAAACCATCCGACAGGAATATAAAAAAAGAGGCCATTCAAACATACAATATACCGGTGAGTCATATGAAACAAATTAAACGTGGGATGGATTTTCTGACCCCTGCCGGGACAGTCATACCCAACTCA
>SKYG01000235.1 GCA_007128045.1 Bacteroidales bacterium
CTGAAAGCTTCTGGAACGGAGCTGATGGCTCGGGGGGCTTTTCTTCCGGCCTGATATATTTTTACAATGATCACAACCCTGAATATTGCGTTTGGAGCGGATGGGCCTATTCCAACATAAGCGACAATACCACCCCGGGGTGGATGAATCAGTATAGTGCCATTACCGGGTCGGGTATCGATTCACTGGTTGACGGATCGGTCAATTACGCGGTTGCTTACAATCCGAAAAGCATGAGGTTTGTCGACCCCTCGGCCCATGAGGTGAAGGGTTTGTTTATTACCAATTCTACCTATGCAGCTCTTTCGATGAAATTTGGTGATGATTACGCAAAAAAGTTTGGCGGTGCAGATGGCAATGATCCCGACTGGTTTAAACTCTCTATCTGGGGTATGCGAAATGGCCATGAAACCGATACCGTGGAGTTTTTTCTGGCTGACTATCGTTTTGAGGACAATTCACAGAATTACATTGTAGACACTTGGCAGTGGGTAAATCTTAGTTCGCTGGGGAAGGTAGATAGTCTTTTGTTTGCCATGGCCTCGTCGGATATGGGAGACTGGGGAATGAACACACCTGCCTATTTCTGCATCGACAATATATTTGTGCTTCCCAACCTTCCTCCGAACAGCACGGGCAATCAGTTTATCTCTGAAGTAATCGACTACAAGCCAGCGCCGGGTCAATATATCAATAAGATGCCATTTGGTCATCCTGAATCTGCCGCCTCCATTGTTGGAGGCGTTAATGGCTCGCTAAGTCTGGGTGCTTTTGGTGGCTACGTGATCTTCAGGTTTGATAATCCGGTATTTAACCATCCTGACAATCCATATGGCATCGACTTCATCTTGTTTGGAAATCCGATGACCGGCTTCTCAGAACCGGGTGTTGTCTCTGTGATGAAGGATGTGAATGGCAATGGACTACCCGATGATACCTGGTACGAGTTGGCAGGCAGCGATCATTTTTTCTCAGGCACCATCAGAGATTATCATATTACCTATTTTAATCCTGGCAAAGAAACAGCCACTGACGTGCCATGGGAGGACCAATTCGGACAAACCGGACATATTTATGCCAAATCATTTCATCAACAGCCATACTATCCTGATAAAGAGCTTTTTCCTGCAGTTGACGAGGATAAATACCAGTTGTCGGGTACCCGGATTGAAGGCCATATAGACAGGTCGGATCCTTCCATGGTACGCTCACATCAAAGGGCGTTCGGATATGCCGACAATCAATTTCGGGGTCAGGCTCCATGGCATGTCCCTTCCAATCCGTACACGCAAGAAAATGAACATGCCGGGGGTGACGGCTTTGACATAGGCTGGGCAATCGACCGGCAAGGCAACTATGTAGATTTGGACAGGATCCACTTTGTGAAGGTACACACTGCCGTGCTCGCCGACGCAGGATGGCTGGGGGAGATATCCACAGAGATCACCGGAGGGATGGTTGTAGAGCCAGACAGCAATATAACCGGTATCTTGGATGTGGTCGTTATCAAGGATATAGCCCCGGTAATAAAAGAAAAACAGATTCAACTCGAGGCGCTGGCTTTTCATAGGGGACGGGTGCAGTGGGAGGAAGAACTCTTGTGGTCGACTGATTTAAAGGGATCATTTATCGATGAGCATGGCGTTTTACACCTTACGGAGTCGGGCGATCTGACCATCACTGCCAGGATGGCTGAAAAGCCTGAAATATATGCGCAGACAACCGCTAAGGTTCTACTTGATGATGAACCAACCGGCATAACTGATCCTGAACATCATGATATAAACATCTATCCCAACCCTGCCAGACACCATGTAAGAATTGCGTGTGCTGATGAGGCTTCCATCATTTTTTATTCATTGGATGGGGTTGTCATAAGAAGGATAGACCATTACATACCTTCTACATTGATTAACCTTGATGCATTTGTTCCGGGTGTTTATATCGTGCAGGTACAGAACAGAGACCATATAAGTAATAAACGTTTAATAATCAAATAAACTAGTGGATAATACCAGGTGATGTGGTAATTGCAGAATCATCCCACGAGGAGGTTTAAAAAACTATGCGTAGGATGGCTCTGTAACGAGAACCAGTTAAAGTTTATGGGTATGAATAAAGTTTTACTGACAGGCATTCTATTGCTGCCATGGCTGTTGTTTGCCCAAGGTATACATGATACAATCATTCAGCTACCGTCGGTAGATGTGAGTGCTGGTGGTATCTTCGAACCGGAGACTGCTGGGATGAAACACACCCGGATTGATTCTGCGGTGTTTTATCAAAAACTACATCTGAGTCTTTCTGAGCTGTTGTCGGAGAACACATCTGTTTTTATCAAGAGCCATGGCAGGGGTGCGTTGGCTACCGCTTCTTTCCGTGGCACAGCCTCATCGCACACCCGTGTAAACTGGAATGGAATCTCCATCAACTCACCGATGACCGGTATGGTAGATTTTTCACTGATCCCTGTGTTTATCATGGATGCCATGGAGCTAAGGCATGGAGCTGCTTCTGTGGCAGATGGGAGTGGCGGACTGGGTGGCAGCGTCCAACTGCGAAACACAGCCAATTGGGATCGTTCGTTCAGCGCTGATTACCTTCAGGTTTTAGGTAGTTACAATACGTTTGAGGAATATTTGCGGGCAGGACTGGGAAACAATAAGATACAATGGGATGTTCGTGCTTACCATAATTCCTCAGATAATGATTATACGTTTCTGAACAAGGCTGTAGGTGATATAGTTGATGGCCAGGTCGTACATCCGGTTGACACGAACCATAATGCAGGATACAAAAAATACGGACTACTTCAGGAGTTATATGTTCAGCCTTCCAATGCTCAGATTATTTCACTTAAGTGGTGGAGCCAGTGGGCTGATCGTACCATCCCGCAACTGACAAGCTATGAAGGGCCAGATCACTCAAACCTGAACAGTCAGGCCGATACGGATCATAAGTTGGTAGCCGACTGGACTCACTATTCAGAAAAGGGAAAAATGTTGGTGCGGTCAGGATTTTCGCGGAAACGGCTTGACTTTACGGTAAAAAATCACATATCAGGTGTTGGGTTGCTTCCTGTGGTCTATTCGGAAAGTAAACTCCAGAGTCTTTATAACCATATTGACTATACATACCGGCTCAATGACAGGCTCTCATTTAGTACCAGTCTTGACTTAAACCATCATGTAGTAGAATCGTATGATCGTGTTTCAAAGAGTAGTTACCAGCGTAAACGGCAGGATTATTCTTTGTTCGTTTCTTCCCGTTACAGCATGTCTGACAGGCTGAACCTGAAGTTGATGCTTCGCCAGAATATGGTTGACGCAGGCTTAAGTCCTCTTATACCGTACCTGGGTCTTGACTTTAGAGTACTTCAGGGTCGTGACCTGATTGTCAAAGCCAGTGTGTCGCGTAACCATCACTATCCCAGTTTGAATGATATGTATTGGCAGCCGGGAGGAAACCCCGGTCTGCTTCCGGAGGAAGGCTTCGGATTAGAGTCAGGTATTTTGTTTCAGGGAAAGAACGGTGAAACATCTGTGAAGGCAGAAGTCACTGCTTTTCGTACCGATGTGACCAATTGGATCATTTGGATACCCAGCTTTAAGGGATATTGGGAGCCACAAAATATTAGAAGGGTATTGACCCGCGGACTGGAATTCAACGCCAATATGGAGACCAGCCTGGGTGCAATTGGCCTGAACTCATCTGCCAGTTATGCATACACCCGTTCGATCAACTACGGCGATAAACATATCTGGGGAGACGCATCATACGGCAAACAATTGCCATACATACCTATACACTCAGGGAATGTGTTTGTAAAACTTGATTATCATGGGTTTAGCCTGGGGTGGCAGCACAACTCCTATAGCGAACGATTTACTACATCAAGTAATGATGTTAGCCGGCGCGACTGGTTGTATCCATATTATATGAACGACATGAGTCTAGGTAAGGAGTTGGTATTTAACAGGTTTCAGAGTCATGTTGAACTGCGGATAATGAACGTGTTTGATGAAATATACCATACAGTGCTATACAGACCAATGCCCGGCCGGCATTTTATGGTCAGGGCGAGGGTTAGGGTTAAGGGTTAACCCCGCAACTTACAACTATGAAAAGAACCAGCTTACGATTGATATTATTGACATGGCTTATTTTCCATGGATGCATGGATGATGATGCTTTGTGGGAGCATGGCAAGCCTGATCTCCCGGCGTTCTCCGAAGGTATGTTTGTGGTGAATGAGGGCAATTTTATGTATGGAAATGCTTCATTATCGTATTATAACACTGGGACAGGGGAGGTTTTTAACGATGTTTTCTACCGTGTTAACAAACTGCCGTTGGGCGATGTAGCTATTATGATGGCCATAAAGGATAGTCTCGGTTATATCGTTGTGAACAATAGCGGCAGGATATATGTGATCAACACCAGCACTTTTGAATATGTAGGTAAGATAACGGGGCTGATGTCTCCCCGTTACATACATTTTGTCAGCGATACCAAAGCTTATGTTACAGATCTTTACGCGAAGGCGATCGCCATCATCAATCCAAACACCTTTGAATTAACGGGGTCGATAAACGTTGACAATCCTGGCTCGGGCTTTTACCAGCATGCTACCGAGCAGATGGTTCAATACGGGAAATATGTCTTTACCAATTGCTGGAGCTTTGACAATAAGCTGCTTGTTATAGACACAGAAACCGATAAATGGGTGGATACCATTGAGGTGCCGATACAGCCAAATTCTATGGTGCTTGACAGATATGGTAAGATATGGACGCTTAGTGATGGCGGCTTTCCGGGCAGCCCTTTTGGACATGAAGAACCCGCGCTTGTCAGGATAGATGCTGAGTCCAGGACAATTGAACAAGTTTTTAGATTTCACCTTGATGATTGGCCTGTATCTTTGGCCATAAATGGTAGCAGAGATACGCTATACTATATCAACAGAGACGTTTACAGACACCCTGCTAAATCGGAGTCTGAGTCTGAGGTTTTTATTCAAAGTCCATACCCGGACACATATGCCGGCGGGTTTTCAGGATTGGGTGTTGATCCATTGTCATCTGAAATATATGTGTCGGATGCTATTGACCGGGTGCAAGCAGGTCTTACCTACAGGTTTAAACCTGATGCAACACCTGTTGACACATTCAGGGTGGGCGTGATACCAAGGACATTTTGTTTCAGACCGTGATGATCAGCTATGTTCTTGTTTGGTACTAATACATGTTTTTTGTAATATTGATCCTATTTTAAAATATATGATGTATGATATCCTTAGATGACTTTACGACTATTGTTGGTAATAATGTGAGAAAGGCTCAGGATGAGCAGGTATTTTTTGAAGAGATCTTTAACGATCCAGGACTGGCTGTGGGCAGTAACGAGTTTCTGTTTTTCATAAAGCCGGAAATTACGCTGCCATCAGAGAAAATACAATTAAAGAAAACGCTGTCATTGATCTATCACAAGATTGTTGTGTTTGGATTGAATATCCACTCTGTCAAGATCTTGTCTGCAAAATACCTGGAGCAGTATAACATTATTGCTCAGCATTATGGGGTCATAAACCAGATTGCATCAAATGCAATCAAGAATATGTCTGATGCGGCAAAAGACAAATTTCTTGAGCTATATGGTCATTCTGTGCATGATGTCAGTGTTTTGGGCGGTATTGAATTTCTGGAAAAATATGGTGATTACGATGCCTATAGCCTGGGTACTTTATGGCAAGACAGTGATTTTCAGAAGCTGGCAGGAGGCACCTATTGTGTGCCCGTAACAGTGGGAGGGGAGGAAGTCTTTTTGATCAATGGATTTCATCCCAAACAATTAAAACATTTTGTTGAACCATCAAGAAGCATTGTGGTAATGACACTTTCGGGGGAACTGTCGTGGAGCGATGCCAGAAATAATTTTGTGGGTAGCACCATGCCTGACAGAGCCAGTAAAGGAAGTCTGAGAAACGAGTTTCTAGAGAATAAAGAGTCATTAGGTCTCTCAGACGTGTCGCCCTCCCTCAACGGGGTTCATCTTTCTGCCGGCCCTGTTGAAGCCCTGGTAGAGTTAAGAAGGTATAATTCCGACTTTTCTGATACTGCCAGGATCAAGGATTTCACGGACTTTAGCTTTGGCAAACAGATGAAGGAGGTGTTCGATGACGAGGTCATCGAACAGATTACTGCAAATGTGAATGTGGATGATAACGGGAAAACAGTTTCTGTATTTGACCTGACTGAAGAGCTTGACAGCGGGGAGGCCCTTCAAGTTCTTATGGAACATTTCCAGTCATGATGGTAGGTGGGGTGTTCTCCTTTTTAACGATTTTAAAGACCTCAGGTGTTGGAAAATCAACGGATTGGTTGTACCTTTATTAAGTAATTGAAGTATCAAAAAGAGCAATGGAACTTTCCGTATCGTTTCAACAAAATAAGGACCTCGACTTCAAAAAGGCATTACAACAAAGGGTGAATGCCTATTTTTTGCGCACCGGATTGTCGAGAAATCACAATCCGGCAATGCTGATAAAAACAGTGCTTTTATTGTCCATGTACATCGTTCCTTTTATCGTAATTCTTGCCGTTTCGCTTCCGTTCTGGCTTGTTATGGTGCTGTATTTTGTTATGGGAGTGGGGGTAGCCGGTGTAGGCATGTCGGTCATGCATGATGGAAACCATTTTGGCTACTCTAACAATCAGAAGGTAAACAGATGGATGGGGTTGACCATGAATATGCTGGGTGCAGATGCTTATAACTGGAAGATCAAGCATAACAAGTTACATCATGTATTTACCAATATATATGGGAAAGATGAAGATATTGACAGCCGCGTAATACTTCGTTTTGCATATGCTTCACCTCTCAAAAAGTATCATCGTTATCAGCATATATATGCCTGGTTTTTCTATTCTCTGATGACCATTTCCATGGTATTTGGTGATATTGCAAAACGAATCAACTATCGAAGGCGGGGGCTTACAAATATCGATGCCGGTATCTTTCGCCGCTCGATGGGTTGGCTGATCATTTCCAAGATCATGTATACCTTTATCATTTTTGGGTTGCCTTTGATTTTGACAGACCTTAGCTGGTGGCAGGTTCTTATTGGTTTTCTGGTAATGCAATTTACTGCCGGTTCCATATTAAGCCTTGTTTTTCAGATGGCCCATGTAGTAGAAGGCCCCGAGCAGCCCTTACCGGATGCCCAAGGACACATAAACGACAGCCTTACGGTTCATCAGTTAAAGACTACCAGCGATTTCTCGCGTGGCAATAAGCTCTTATCATGGTATGTGGGCGGTTTGAATTTCCAGGTTGAGCACCATCTGTTTCCCAGAATCTGTCATGTGCACTACCGGGCGTTGGCCCCGATTGTAGAACGTACGGCAAAGGAATTTAATATGCCATATTATGTATATGATAATTTCTTTGATGCGTTACGGTCTCATTTTAAAGTACTGAAAAGGCTTGGCAGGGCGCAGGTCAGTACCTGACCTTAAGGGCAATGTGTCCCAATTCTTTTAACGCTTCCTGTTCCGTGTAAACGGCTCTTCCCTTTCTTGATATCACTTCCCAGGCGATAATGCTTCCGATATCATCGATACCACCATTGCTATCGGGTTTGCTTAACAGCTCGAACGTATCTGCATCTTTCATTTTGACTGCCTGGTTGAAGTCCTGGTGAATGATCAGCAAGTCACCCCGGCCCTCTATAGCTGCTTTATATATTTCCTGAAGATCTGTCAGCACCTTGCTTTGCGAAATGGCCTCCTTGAGCTCTGTGATGGCTTCGGTCTTTTTTTCTTTCTGATGCTTTCTGACAATATTCCATGCTTGTGCGGCGATGGTGTGGTTTGCCGTATCATTGTAGTTGATGTTTGCATGGCCAAGATACACCCCCGGTTTATCGGCCACCTGCATCAGCAGGCTGTAATTGTTCTGGGTAGAGATCACCACACACCGCATCCCGGTTTCGTTAATCACCCTTACCAATGATTTATCGATGCCATTCAGGTATTCTCTGATCATATTATCTACCTGCTTGGCATCACTTGCCCTGTCTTTGTTGGTTAAAAAATGGGGGTTCTCAGCAAAGGGAAATCCTTCAGCCTTTATTTCTTCTGAGATTCCATCGTTCAAGGCGGAAAACAAACGTGTACCACTTTGTGAAACCAGTAATATCAGATATTCTTCACTCCTGTTATAGTTTTTTATCAGTGGGCGTACGACAAAGCCATCTGAGATAGATACGCTATTTTGTTGCGTTGGCCAGGTAGATCTGATGATCTCTTTGGTTTGTTTGGATAAAAAGATATGCATACTCTCCAGGTTTCTGCTTACATCAACTTCTTCCGGTATACTGCGCAGTTCTTTAAGCAGATTGACTGTTTCACGTTTATCAAACTGCTGTAATAGTCTGTCTTCAGCCTCCCTACAAAGGTTTTTTAGCAACAATTTATCTTTTGCATTGTCAGGACGCGTTCTGTGTGTATTCAGTGAAATAGTTACACAAGGATTGTTTTTTTCTGATGCCAGCTTTACCAATGTTTCTTTTTGCATATTCTTACAGGAATTAATGGTTATTACTATTTTTCAGGATATCTTCCTATATATACAACAGAATAACATCCTGGTTGTTTTAAGTTTTCCCGGTAATTGTTTTATTTTTGTTTGGTCATTTCTATAAAAACCGGATAAGCCTTCTTTCCGGGTGAGAACGTCATCAATGGGAGAATACTTCCTGTAATAACCTTAATTATGGATCATCACATTGTTTTTGGCACGCTGATATTGGTATTGATACTTTTCGCCTGGGGGCGCATCCGGCATGATCTCGTTGCTCTGATAGCCTTATCGATATTGGTCATTTTCGGGGTCACTGATCCTGATGTTGCTTTTAGAGGGTTTGGGCATCCTGCTGTAATCACGGTTGCTGCGGTACTTGTAATTGGGAAGGCTCTTGAATTCTCCGGCTTGATAGATCTGCTGGGTAAGTGGGTGATGAAGCTGGGAGATAATCTTATATTACAGATTTTTACGCTATCTGTTCTGGTTGCTATAGCATCGGCATTTATGAATAATGTAGGAGCTTTGGCGATCATGATGCCTGTTGCTATACATCTTGCCCGCAAGAGTGGAAATCCGCCTTCTTATTTACTTATGCCTATTGCATTTGCCTCCTTACTGGGTGGACTGACGACACTTATTGGAACTCCACCCAACATTATCATAGCCACTTTCAGGGCTGATGAAATGGGCCAGGCTTTTAGCATGTTTGATTTTTCGAAGGTTGGGGTATTTATCCTTATTGCCGGGATCGTGTTCATTACACTTTTAGGATGGCGTTTAATTCCGAAACGGACAACCAAAAAATCGGATAACGCATTATTTACCATTGATGATTATATCACAGAGATGGAAGTGGTAAAGGGTTCCCGCATTATCGGAAAGTCGATTGGTGAGCTTGCTGATATTTCCGATACAGAGATACAGGTGTTGGGATTGGTTCGGGACGGGAAACGCATTCATGCTCCAGAACCAGAGGAGGTGTTTAAGATAAAGGATATCTTGATCATTGAAGCTGACACTGATAATTTGAAAATATTTACGGAAGATGCCAAAGTTAAGCTTGTTGGAGGGAAAAAATTTCGTAAGGATGCCGAGGGATCAGATAAGATAGCCATCAATGAGGCTGTAGTTATGGCTGATTCATCTCTTATCGGGCAAACAGCAGCTTCTTTGCGTATGCGTAGTAAGTACGGCATAAACCTGCTAGCGGTAGCGCGACGGGATCGAAAAATACATAAAAGAATTGACCATGTTATTTTTCAAACAGGTGATGTATTGTTGCTGCAGGGTCGTGAGCATATGTTGGATGAAACTATTTCCACAATGGGATGCTTACCCTTAGCACGAAGGGGATTGCGACTTGGGTATAAAACCAAAATTCCTTTGGCTCTTGGTGTTTTTTCTTTAGCAATAATAACAGTTGTTGCCGGCCTGTTGCCAGTACAGGTAGCTTTCACTATGTCAGCAATCGTAATGATACTTACAGGAGTTCTGCCCATAAAGCATTTATATACCAGTATCGATTGGCCTGTAATTATTTTGCTGGGAGCCATGATCCCGGTTGGGACAGCACTTGAAACGAGTGGTGGTGCCGAAAGAATAGCTGCGATAATTTTAAACCTTGGTGAGGTCATACCGGCATGGGCTTTGTTGGCGATCATTCTGGTTGTTACCATGTTTTTATCAGACATCATTAATAATGCAGCAACTGTTGTGCTGATGGCACCTATCGCAATTGGTGTTGCCAATGGTCTCGGATACTCAATTGATCCATTTCTTATGGCTGTGGCAATAGGCGGTTCCTGTGCCTTTCTTACACCTATAGGGCATCAATCCAATACCCTTGTAATGGGGCCGGGCGGATATAAGTTCACTGATTACTGGCGGATGGGATTACCTCTGGAGTTGATTATCGTTGTTATTGGCGTGCCGCTTATCATGTTTTTCTGGCCGCTTTAGTGCTCTGTCAGATTGGGAAAACCAACACGAACCCGGTCATGATCGTGCTTTTGACACTCTCAACAATGAATGCTCCCCGAGTCATTAACCTGCCTTATTCATGCTTTTAATTTTGGTCATATGCGAGGCGTCGTAAGCCGCCGACATAGTATTCTATTTCAAGGCTTTCGCAAGAAAGCAGATGGCCTGAATAATTCAGGTTAAAGGCCGTCGGTTTACTGTCTGATCTGGTTACTGTCTGATCTGTATGGTCTTGTTGCTGTTGTATCAGGTTTCTATCTGATCTGGATACTATCTGATCTGGTTGCTGTATGATTTGGCTACTATCTGATCTGGTTCAGGCCAGGTTCTTAGGAACTCTGGAGCTCTTCGATGCCTGGTGCCCTGTTCATAAGCATGTGCGATTTCAATCAGGACAGGTTCACTCCAGGCTCTGCCAAAGATAGAAATACCTACTGGTAGTTCTTCGATATAACCCATAGGTACTGTAATGTTAGGATAGCCAGCATGCGCGGCAGGGGAGGAGCTCCCCAGCTGAAAGCTATCACCATTTATCCAGTCTGTGAACCAGGCAGGACTTCCTGTGGGAGCGATGATGGCATCGAGCTGATAGTCATCCATGACACGGTCTATTCCCTGATTCCTGCTTCCTTCATGCATCGCTGCCAGTGCTTTCAGGTATTCCGGGTCGTCAAGACCACCTTTTTCGTTGGCCATTTCAAGGTATTGCTGATTGAAATACATTAGACCAACAGAGTCGGTTTTATTAAAAGCGATTAGGTTGTCGAGGGTTTTTACTGGAGACTGAGGCCCGAGCGACTGGAAGTATTTATTGAGCCCGTCTTTGTATTCAAAGAGCATTACCTGGAATGCATGAGCACCTGTTCCTGGTGCAGAAACCGCATCGACCTCGATTACCTCAGCTCCCTGACTTCTAATAAAAGCAACAGCCTGCTGCATCAATGAGTCTACCTTAAAGTTTCGTCCCATGGCCCCGGTGAAGAAGCCGATCCGCTTCCCTTGCAGTCCGTCGTCATTTAGGAATACGGTATAATCTGTAAAATATCTGTTCTGGCTGGCCATGGTTTTTTCATCCCTGTCGTCTATTCCTGTTAAGGCACCTAATACTATGGCAGCATCTTCCACACTACGTGCCATTGGCCCTGCTATATCCAACGAAAAGGAAATGGGTACGATACCGGTTCGGCTGACCAGTCCGACAGTAGGTTTTATCCCCACGATACCGTTGGCGTGCGATGGACACACGATCGA
>SKYG01000036.1 GCA_007128045.1 Bacteroidales bacterium
AAAGGGTCATCAGGAAAAACACCTTGCCGTGGTTCGTAAGATCGCTGATCTGGTCTTCAGTTAAGGTGGGTTCAACAGCTAATTGACGGTTGATCTCCTTCAAACGATCCAGGTTGGCAATGTTCTCTTCCGACGAGACAAATAACAAATATATTGGACGGCCCATTTCTGAATACCCGATCTGCTCCATCTTAACTTTAGGAGAAGCCGCTTCAAGGGCTTGCATATAGGATATCATCTCCTCGTAATTAAACAGCTTCCGATCCTCTCCGGGGGTAAATCCAAAATGTGATTCAGGGGTAGGGATTTCCGGGGCAGAGACCACCACCTGCTTGTTGAGACCATAGCCAACAGAGGAATAAACGATTAAGAGCATGCTTACAAACAGCAAGCAGCAAACGCGATTAATACTATTGATCATAATAAATAATTCGATTAATACATTGATAGGATAAAACCAGCAAATTAAGACTCATGAAGAAATCCAACATAAATTATTAATTTTGAACACACTGATGGATGGTGCTTCAAACCTTACAAATATAGATAAAATCTAAAAAACTGTGACCCATCTTTTTCTGATATCCGGATTCCTGGGAAGTGGTAAAACTTCCATGCTGAAGCATATACTTATAAAATACGGAGCGATGAAACGCATTGCTGTGATTCAAAATGAATTTGCCCCAACAGGTATTGATGGGAACGAATTACAGTCGGAAGGTGTTCCCTTCAAACTGATAGAGATCAACAATGGCTCCGTATTTTGTGTTTGTATGCTAGGCACCTTCGTACAGGCACTCCATAAGCTCATACAGGAACATGACCCTGAATGGGTCTTTTTGGAGGCATCCGGACTGTCTGACCCGGTGAATATTATCGAGCTGCTTCAGGATCAAAAAATTAGAGAGCACATTACACTGGGTCATATTTTTACAGTGGTAGATGCCGTGAATTTTGAAAAGGGCATCAGGATGCTTCCACGGGTTACACGTCAGATCATGATCGCCGATACCATTTTATTGAATAAAACAGATCTATTTGATGGAGACCTGCATGACATTCAAAGAATGCTGACTGAACTCAATCCGTTTGCAGAAGTCATTACGACGAGATTTGGCTCATTTGATGCCGGCAAATACCTATCCCACGAAAAAAGAAATCATCAGGCAGCATTGCAATTTGAAGGCAAACCATCCGAAGGCAGACCACCTATCAAGGTCTGTGTACTAAAAACACACGACCGCATGTCTTATAACGAACTGGAATCCTTTATGCAAGGGCTTAATACAATCTGTGTGAGAGTAAAGGGATACGTATATCTGGACAATGGAAAGTTGGTGGCCCTGCAATCGGTATTTGGCAGCACAGAGGTCAAAGATATCCCATCCTATAAGGGGCCGACAGAGATTGTAGCCTTTGGAGAAGGCGTTACCCCCAAAAAGATCAGGGATATTTTCCGGCAACATCTTTCAAAATAGATAAACGTATGAGTCCACTCCTAAAATGACTGTTTTTTTTCGCCCCGTAGATACTTTTCATTGTGGCCTTACCTATTGTTCTATCAGCTTAGAAATAACTTCAAACACTGGTTTTTTTCTATCATTGAACGGAAACTACCAGTTTTTTGAAAGAAATGTATTAGCCTATGTTCAGATTCTTGCATATGTTTACAGTCTTTTACAAAACTGTGTAACAGTCACAAAAAACCCACATGACAAACGCTTTGACACACACAGGCATGATTATATTTCATGGGGTCAAAGGTCAAAGGTCGAAAGTCGAAGGATCAAAAAATATAAACAGATGAAAAAACTTAGCAGAATGATCGTTGTCAACGTAAGCATTTTGTTGTTCTTTCTTTCAGCGGGCATAAGCCTTGCGCAAGTATCATTCGGCGATGCCATCAACATCAACGAAGATTGGACCTTCAGCAGGGGTGATCACCCTGCGGCGGCACAAGCTGAATTCAATGATTCGAGGTGGCGCCGTGTTAACCTGCCTCACGACTGGAGTGTGGAAGGACCATACAGCCCTGACCTGGCAAGCTGTACCGGATACCTGCCGGGCGGGATCGCATGGTATCGTAAAACACTTACCATCCCGGAATCCATGAAAGAAAAAAAGGTGTACATCTATTTCGAAGGGATTTATCGTGATGGCGAGGTATTTATCAACGGCACCTCTCTGGGGATGCGACCCAATGGCTACATTTCCTATATGTACGAGTTAACGCCATTTATCCGATTTGGGATAGAAAATGTTGTTTCTGTAAGGGTCGACCACAGTCAGTCTGCCGATTCGCGCTGGTACACCGGCTCAGGGATATATCGTGACGTATACCTGGTTTATGCAAACCCAATACACATTGACCAGTGGGGTGTGTATTATACCACCCCGGAAGTAACAGAAGAGCAAGCTACTGTCCAGGTTCAAACAACCATCATCAACAGAAGTGGCGAGACCGCTACAATACAAGTTGGACAAACAATAAAGGCCGGGCAGGCATCATATTCGAAAGAACACCAAGTTCTGGCAGAAACATATGAGAATATGATCATCAGTGCTGGTGAAAAAAGAGAAATAACCCAGGTACTGACTATTCCGGAACCTCAGTTATGGTCGGTTGATCATCCCAACCTTTATACACTGAATACAGCGCTTGTTAAGGACGGGGCTTTGATTGATGACAATAACACTACCGTAGGAATCAGAACGTTGGACTTTGATCCCGACAAAGGGTTTTTCCTTAACGGAGAAAACCTTAAGGTGAAGGGTGTTTGCCTGCATCATGACGCAGGAAGCCTGGGTGCTGCCGTACCAAGGGAAGTATGGGAGCGTCGACTGATCAAGCTTAAATCATTGGGCACCAATGCCATTCGCACAAGTCACAACCCTCAGGCGCCGGCGCTGTATGAATTATGCGACGAGCTGGGCTTTTTGGTTATCAACGAAGCTTTTGATGAATGGGAATACCCTAAAAAGAAGTGGTTGGAGGGTTGGAATGTAGGAACACCGGGGTTCCAGGGTCATTATGAGTTCTTTGAAGAATGGGGAGAAACCGATCTGCGCGACATGATCTTGCGGGATCGCAACCATCCATCGGTTTTTATGTGGAGCATCGGCAACGAAGTGGACTACCCTAACGATCCCTACTCACACCC
>SKYG01000144.1 GCA_007128045.1 Bacteroidales bacterium
CAGCAAAATTCGATTTGCGTGACCATAATCTGGTAACACCTGTCAGAAATCAAAATGGGTTAAAACCCGACGGCAGCAGCGACATGGGTGCACCTGTTGGCTTATGCTGGGCTTTTGCCGGACTTGCCGGCATGGAAAGCAATATGTTAAAACAGGGCATTACAAGCAATCCGCTCGGCCCTGATGCCAGCCTGTCGCCCTGGTATCTGGGCAATTACATTGGATTCAACGATCCTTGTTATGCATTTAACCCTGCAACCATCCCGGGCTTAGAGCCTCCAACCACATTTGGTTATTACTATCCTTCCTGTGGCTGGGGTGGCGGCGGCAGCCACTGGGTAGGCGATTACCTCATCGCCGGCAAAGAAGTTCCCACATGGAACGAGAGTCCAATGCCTGCTGCCGACATGACGGCACGCAGTGCCCTAACCCCGCCCGTTGCACATCTGAAGAAACAATACAGCATTTCAAAAATGCCCCTCTTCTTCGCTGATGACTTTGCCACAACCGCCGATTACATCAAACACGTCAAAAAGTACATCATGGACAACGGAGCCATACAGTCATTTGTACACCTGGAGGCCATTGATTTACCAGGCATGACAAGCCATGTGGTTAATGGCATTACATATACCGGATACCGATTTATGGATAAGGTAAATTACAATATGTTTACTTATGAGGCTGAAAATCTCGGCACGGGCTTTTTAACGCATGCCATTACAATTGCCGGTTGGGATGATCATCGAATGATCAATGTGAGAGGGCGTGCCGCTCAAGGTGCCTGGCTTATCAAAGATTCTCAGGGAGAAACCAGCTGGGATAAAGGGTACTTTTGGGTGGCTTATGACGATATCGCGGTGAATGTGTTTGCTGCAGGATTAATCGTTGGCAAAGAACCTGATCATGCACACCAGTCAAAATACCAGACGCATCCGGGCATGTTGTCTATGCTGACGGAAAACAACCTGTACAACGAAAAAAACTGTATCGAACTGGGATTGTACAGCTACTTATTAAACGGGAATTCGTCCACGACCTCATGGGGTGTTGCCGAATTTCCTTTACACAACAGTGAAACACTGACTGCTGTCGGCATATTTAGCAGCAACAGAGATCAAAAGCTAAGTGTGCAGGTATACAAAAACAATCTGAGCAGCACTCCTCTGATCACACAGGATTTTGCTTTAGATGATATGGGATATCATTTACTGAAACTAGACCATGATCTGGGCTTCCTCTCAAATGAAACCATGCTCATTGCCGTAGGCTTCGAAAATGACCCTTCTCATAAACGCCTGCCACTCTGTTACGCGCGGAACAACAATCATGACTTTGTGTATCCGACTTATTTTGGCAAAAAGGAAGGAGGTGTATTTCAACTCACGCCCTACGATGATCTGAATCCCAACAGTGCTTTTTTTCTGCAGGCAATTGTCAGAAAGTAGGTGGCAATTCATAATGCCAACATCGCCTTCCGCGATAAGTTCCTGGATCTAGAAAATGTTTTTGATAATGTATATATCGCATCTACCCCCCCTCATGATTCACCGCTATTCCATCAAATTTTTTTCCCATACGACACTATTTGTCAATATTTTGTTCTCATGTAAAGATGAAGTATGATATAAAGCCGGGAATGATTGTATTTCCAAATCATGGCAGTCAGGAGGTTGGGAAAGGTCTTCCAACTTTGTTATCTCAGTATGTGCAAGGCCATAAAAAACCATCAGACAAACAAACTGAAAAAATCTTAAATGGCATTCATCAAATTGGGTCCCAGCAAACATAGACTTGACTGAACTACAGAATATGCTTGATTATCTCGAAACACTGTTTGTCATTTATCCGCCGTGAACCAGTGTGAGACGCGATAAATCGCGTCTCACAATCAACAATCGCAACGATTACATCCACCTGATCCCCTGTTTCCCGGGCGAAATGCAAGACCCCGAAGGTGGCGAGCGGGGGGTGAATTGAATTCATACGAAATTGCATGATTAATAAGGGGCTAAGCCACTTCCATTTTTCAATACAAAAAAATATTATCCGGAAGAATTAAACTTGCAGGATGTTTGTTTTTTAATATGTTGATGCTGCCCCAGCAAGTCCGCCACCAATTCCACCAACTATTATCCCGGCGGTAGTGCCGATTCCTGGAATTACTGAAGCTGCAGCACCTCCAGTAAATCCTCCAATTATTGCACCACCTGTGATTCCAGCAGCACATCTTCCCCAGCGGTTCCACCAGCCCGATTTGTCTGCTATGTCAATAATAATATCATGATATTCACTAATGAATTCTAATGATGCATGGTACGCTGACAAAAAGCATAAAATGAATTCTTTATCGCTATCGAGGATGTCTGAGTTAAGTATTCTGGAAATCGAAGATTCGACATATTCAATAAGGTCTTCAATGTCAGGGGCTTGCTCAGCGAAGGAATATACCTTTGTTACAGCATCTATTTGACAGAAAACCCTTTGCTGAATATGCAACCAATGTGCTTCGAATGTGCGAGATGGGTAGGATTCATGGTTTTTTAACGCCATTGATTTATAGTAATGTGTATTATTTGCTACGGCAGACTGCTACACATGAAAAAGTGATTAAAAAACTTAAACAGTTATTAGAAATTACTGACGTGTTGCAAATGGATAGAAAAGTGATTGAAAATGCATTGAATTCTGGATTTAAGGACTTTGAAGACAGTTTACAAAATTACTCAGCTGTGAATAATGGGAATATTCAAATAATCATAACCAGGAATTTAGATGACTATAAAAATAGCGAATTGGGTATTTTTTCTCCGGAAACATATTTAAAATCAATACATGCCAGCCGTTAACACACAATACCCCCGGGGTACATGGTTATCAATGGTCTGATGAGGATGGGCCAAGGTTCCAGCTGGAGCCCAATGGATACAGGGGCTACATTGAAGGAAGGCCTGAAGGGGAGGTAAATGACTGTGTTAAATGGCTAAACCAAACCTGAACATTTTCCTGAATATTCGCTTCACGCTTTCTGTTACTCTCCCTATAAATCCCTTACCGGAGCCCCCTTCGTCAGAAGCTTTTACAGGCAGTTTTTCCTGGATGCCTGGCTCTTTTATACTTGCATCGCCATGTTGTTGTTCCAGTTCA
>SKYG01000180.1 GCA_007128045.1 Bacteroidales bacterium
ACTCCCCTAAAGCAACAACCAGGCTGGAACAAATGATACCGGGAGAATCAATTGACTGGGAGGGATCCTTCTATGGACTTGAAATAGAAGGCTTTAAACAGGTATTCGATTTGAATTTCATTGGAACCTTGCTGCCCACAATTATATTTACAAAGGAAATGGTTGAAAGAGGAAGCGGCTCAGTAATCAATATTTCTTCTATGAATGCCTTTAAACCTTTAACAAAGATTCCAGCCTATTCTGCAGCAAAATCATCTATCAACAACTTTACAGAATGGCTGGCAGTACATCTGGGTAAAACCGGTGTCCGTGTCAATGCCATTGCACCAGGATTCTTCCTTACAAATCAAAACAGGTTCTTACTTACCGATGAAAAAACCGGCAAGCTGACCCAGCGCGGCGAACGTATTATATCAAGCACACCCATGGGAAAATTCGGCAATCCGGAAGATATTGATGGCACTGTATTGTTTTTGCTTTCAGACCAGTCGGCATTTATCACCGGAATTGTCGTCCCGGTAGACGGAGGCTATAGTGCCTTTGGAGGAGTTTAGGGATAAACTGTTGAGTTGTTGAGTCGTTGAAATGTTGAGTTGTTGAATTGATTATTTGTTGGGACAGGGCTTGACCTGTTCGAAAGGTAGAAAGAGTAGAGACAAGGCATGCCTTGTCTCATCCCGAACGTAAAATAGGAATCATCATAGGTTTAATTCAGTTAAAAACAGTGTATGCAAAACATGAACAAAAAAGTTGTTGTATTTGGAGAAATTATGTTACGGCTGGCAACTCCTGGCTACCTGAGGTTCAGTCAGACTAACAGTTATCATGCCTCTTTTGGAGGCGGCGAGGCCAATGTAGCGGTATCATTGGCAAATTATGGTATACCTGTAGACATCATTACCCGGCTTCCGGATAATGACCTTGCTAAGGCCTGCATCATGGATCTGAGAAGATATGGTATTGGTGTTGAACACATTATTACCGGTGGCGACCGCATGGGCATATACTTTCTGGAAACTGGTGCAGTAAGCCGTGGCAGCAAGGTGGTATATGACAGGGCTCATTCAGCAATAGCAGAGATTCAGAAAGGGATGATCAACTGGGAGCAGGTTTTTAAAGGGGCTGACTGGTTTCACTGGACAGGGATCACACCAGCCATTTCACAAGGTGCGGCAAATGTATGTCTGGAAGCCATCACAACTGCAAACGATATGGGTATTACGGTTTCCTGCGACCTGAACTACAGAAAGAACCTATGGAAGTATGGAAAATCGGCCGGTGAAGTCATGCCTGAATTGGTGGCAGGTACCGATATAGTACTCGGTAATGAAGAAGATGCAGCCATGGTATTGGGCATTCATCCTGAAGGTGTTGATATTACAAAGGGACATGTGGAAGCAACAGCATACGAATCAGTATCCCGGCAAATCATGGCAGCCTTTCCACGTTGTAAAAAGGTAATCACAACACTACGTGGATCCGTTAACGCCAATCACAACAGCTGGGCCGGTGTATTGTGGGATGGAGACAACTTACACCTGTCAAAACAATATCAGATAACACATATTGTTGACCGTGTTGGCGGAGGTGACTCATTTATGGGTGGACTTATCTATGGGTTAAGAACGTGGCCCGAAGATATGCAAAAAGCCTTGGAGTTTGCTGTTGCCGCATCCTGTTTAAAGCATACCATATATGGCGATTATAACCAGGTAAGCGTTCAGGAAGTGGAGAAACTCATGGGTGGTGACGCCTCCGGAAGGGTAGCGCGATGAGAAAAAAACAATGAAATGCCATGTCGAAGATCCCGATTGTTCGGGGACAATCGCTATGACACAATGATGCATGATTATATTTCGTGGGGTCAAAGGTCGAAGGTCGAAGGTCGAAAGTCAAAAAAATAAAAAAACAGATTATGAAATTAAAAGACAACTTTAAGTACGCCATGCTTGTTCCCACCAGCATGGGGATTCGCATAACCCCTTTAAACGGGCAGCCTGTTCATTCGAGCGAGTTATTTAAGATGCAAGCCACCAGCGCAGAAACCAACGTGGCAAGTATTTCATCATACCTTGGATTGCCTGTCAAAGTGCTTACTACCTTTGTAAAAGGAAGTCCGGTGGCACAATTTATTAAAGCCAACCTTAGAGCGCGAAACATGGAATTTGAAGGCCCTGATGTTGATCAGGGCGATCCGTGGGGATACCGCCATCAGTTTAATATTGCCGACAGCGGCTTTGGCACAAGAGGTCCGCGTGTTCATAACGACCGTGCCGGTGAAGTAGGACGAACACTCAACGTGAAAGACTTTGACCTGGAACGTATCTTTGACAAAGAAGGTGTACAGGTAGTTCACCTCTCCGGATTGATTGCCGCATTATCAGAGGAGTCAGGAAACTTTTGCCTGGAGATAGCACGTGCAGCAAAAAAATATGGCACACGCATTTCGTTCGATCTGAATTACAGGGCCACATTCTGGAAGGGGCGTGAAAAAGTCCTGAAAACAATATTTACTGAGATAGCAGCCGTCTCAGACATTCTAATCGGCAATGAAGAGGATTTTCAACTTTGCCTGGGCGTTAAAGGCCCTGAAGCCGGAGGAAAAGATATAGAAGCTGAAATTGAAGGATTTAAAGCCATGATAGAACGGGTGAAAAAAGCTTTTCCCAATGCGTCAGTCTTTGCAACGACCTTGCGCGAAGTAGTAAGTGTAAATGAGCACCTGTGGGGAGCCATTATGCTTGCCGACAACCAATGGCAGGTAATTAAACCCAGACCTATACAAGTACTAGACCGTATAGGTGGTGGCGACGGCTTCGTGGGCGGGCTGCTCTATGCCATACTGAAAGGATGGCCATTAGAAAAGTGGCCACAGTTCGGTTGGGCAACAGGCGCCCTGGCCACTACGTTTGAAACAGATTATGCCCAACCAGCCGATGAAAATATGGTATGGAGTATCTGGGAAGGAAATGCACGAGTCAGACGGTGAACAGGGAACAGTGAACAGTAAACAGGTAGTTTAAGGTTTATAGTTTAACCCGGCAACTCGTAGCGAAGCGAAGATCCCGATTAATCGGTACCATAACCTCGAAACCTCGTAACCTCGTAACCTAAAAACATCATAACCTCGAAACCTCG
>SKYG01000218.1 GCA_007128045.1 Bacteroidales bacterium
CCGTCGAGGGCCTGTATCACCCTTATCTGTTTGCCGTTGGTCGGTACTCGTAGCTGCTCTGTATGTATGGGACTGCCAAAGAATTTGTTTGGTGCTTTTTCCTGAACCGTATTGAATAGGGCTTTTCCCTTTTCGGCCACCTTATTACCCTGAATATAGGTTGCGGAGATTGTAAGGTCAGCTAGGTTGTCGGCCATTAGGAAGTCAGCCACATCACCGGGCTGAAGCAGTCCGGTATCCAGACCGTAATGCATTTTGGGGTTCAGGGTAACACAACGTAAGGTGTCAAACAGGTCATAGCCCATCATCAGGGCCTTTTTCACCAACAAATTGATATGTCCGTCGATCAGGTCGTTGGGATGCTTATCATCAGAACAGAACATGATCCTATCAGGATGGATGGTCAGCAAAGGAATTAATTCGTCAAAGTTCTTTGCCGCACTGCCTTCCCTGATCAGGATTTTCATGCCCAGTGAGATCTTTTCCTGCGCCTCTTCGATGGTAAAGCACTCATGATCGGTGGTAATGCCGGCCTCTGCATACTTTTTCAGGTCTTGTCCGCTGATGCCGGGGATATGCCCATCGATGACCTTTCCGGCATCATGGGCGTATTGAATCTTTTTCATGACCCCTTCATCCTGAAAGATGACCCCAGGGTAATTCATCATCTCCGACAGGTACTTAACAGCATCCCGGCTCAAGAGTTTTTTCACATCCTCAGGAGTGATGATTGCACCTGATGACTCGAAAGGGGTGGCAGGAACGCATGAGGGTGCCCCGAAATAAAACTTCACCGGAACCTTTTTGCTGTTTTCGATCATGTATGCCACCCCTTCAACACCCAGCACGTTGGCAATCTCGTGAGGGTCAGAAACGGTGCCGACCGTTCCATGCACCACCGCCAGGCGGGCAAACTCCGACGGTACCAGCATAGAGCTTTCAATATGTACGTGGGCATCGACAAATCCGGGCAGCAGAAATGGCAGGCCATCGGCAGCAGCCTCAGGCTCTTTGATAATGCGGGTAATGATGCCGTTTTCAATATAAAGGGTGCCGGGATAAATGCGCCGGTTCACCACATCAACAATGTTTCCGGTAAGGCTATGGTGGTTCATTTTGGTTTAAAGGGTTGCGAGGTTTCGAGGTTACCAGGTTACGAAGTTACGAAGTTACGAAGTTACGAAGTTACGAGGATTAACCGCAAAGAAACGCAGAGTGATTCGCAGAGCACGCTGTAGGGACAGGACTTGGCCTGTCCGAGTACCCCGCAGGTGCATTTTACATTTTATATAGGCCGGTCAAGCCCGGCCTATAAGTTCTCTGCGTTCCTTTGCGAATCACTCTGCGTTCCTTTGCGGTTAAAAAAAGTAAGCCTGCGTTCTTTGCGGTTAAACTCTAAACCTTTTCTACTTTCACGGCGGATAGTTTAAACGGGGCGATTTTGGAGTACGGGTCCAGCTCGTCGCGGGTCAGTTTGTTTACAGAAGCTTCACTGTAGTGAAACGGCATGAACAGTTCTCCCGGCAGTACCTGATCGCTGGTTTCGACGCGGGTTTCTAACTCTCCGCGGCGGGAGGCCACTGTAACCCAATCGCCATCTTTTAAGCCGTGTTTGCTGACATCGTCGGGGTGCATGAGCAGGTAGGCTTCGTTGGCATAGTCTGTCAGTGCCTTGTTTTTTCGCGACATGGTCGATGAGTGGTACTGGTACAGAATCCTCCCGGTGTTCAGCAGGAAGGGGTATTCATGGTTTACCCGTTCACTTTGCTCGGCATAGTCGACCGGATGCAGCTTCCCCAGTCCGTTGGGTGTGTTGAATGTATCCAGAAACAATGTTGCAGTGCCCGGATGATCCGGGGTGGGGCAGGGCCATTGGATGGTTTTTTCCTCCAGCCGTTTGTAGCTGATCCCCGAAAATATGGGTGCTGCCAGGGCAATTTCATCCCAGATGTCGCTTTCAGTATGATAGTTGCCAAGCGGTTTTCCCATACGAGCGGCAATTTCTGCAATGATTTTCCAGTCTTGCCTAACTTCGCCTGGAGGGGCTACTGCTTTGCGTACCCTAAGCACACGCCGGTCGCTATTTACAAAGGTTCCGTTCTTTTCGGCGAAAGAGGTTGCCGGCAATATGACGTCGGCATATGGTGTGGTTTCTGTATGGAAGATATCCTGTACCACCAGAAACTCCAGCTTTTTTAGGGCTTCTTCGGTATGGTTGAGGTTGGGGTCTGTGACCATAGGATTTTCGCCCATGATATACATGGCTTTCACCCTGCCATCGTAGGCGGCATGCATGATCTCCACGGTTGAGAGGCCTTTTTCTCCGTCGAGCGCTTCAAAAGGAACCCCCCATATCTTTGCTACCCGCCGGCGGTTTTCGTCATTATCTACCGGTATATAGCCCGGATATATGGTAGGTGCGGCCCCCACATCGGAGGCACCCTGTACGTTGTTTTGCCCACGCGGCGGATTCAGCCCGGCACCGATCCGGCCAATCTGGCCCGTGATCAGCATCATATTGATCAGGCAAAATACGTTGTGTGTTCCTGTAACCTGTTGGCTGAAGCCCATGCCAGTGCCTATCAGTGGTCTTTCTGCCCGCGCATAGATACGTGCAGCTTCTTCCATCAGGTGTGCCGGCACTCCGGTTATTTCTTCCACGTAGGATGGGGTATACTTTTGGGCGACTTCCTTCAGGGCTTCGAAAGCCTCCATGCCGCCATCCACACGTTTTTCAATGAAGTCGCGGTCAATAAGGTTCTCTCTGATGATTACGTGGATCATGCCGTTCAGCAATGCCACATCAGTGCCGAGCTTAGGTTGCAGCCATATGTGGGCATATTGTACCAGTGGTGTCCATTTGGGGTCGATGATGATCACTTTTGCCCCTTTGGGCTGGACGGCATATTTTACAAAGGTGGCGGTGACAGGATGTGTTTCAATCATGTTGTTGCCGGTAACCAGTATGCAATCGCTGGTTTCATAGTCTTCAATGGAGTTGCTTCCGGCGCCATCGCCAAGCGCTTTAAGCATGGCAGTGACTGTCGAGGCATGACACAGGCGGGTGCAATAGTCAACGTTGTTATTGCCAAAGACTGTCCTGATAAACTTCATAAACAGG
>SKYG01000210.1 GCA_007128045.1 Bacteroidales bacterium
AAATAGAATGTCACATTTTATTAGTCGCGAACATTAAAATCAGTCAATAAAATTGAACTAATCTGTCATAATCACATTTTGTTCAATAGTTTATTTAACAAATATTTGCATTGGCTGTCTTTTTCTGTCTATTTTTACCAAAAAATAACTGTATAGGTCATGAAGAAATTATTCATTTATCCGGCAATTTGTTTGATTCTATGTTATTTGACAGAGAGAAATGGTCATGCAATGCAAAACGGCAATTATTTCTTTGAGAGAATATCACCGGAATCAGGGTTTGCATTTGATGCAGTATATACCATTGCGGAAGATTGCAATGGATTGGTATGGTTTGGTTGCAATAATGGACTATATTATTATAATACCCACGAAATTGAAAAGGTACTTCTTTATCCCAATAATGCATCTATACCTCAGGCAGTCAAAGTCAATAAAATTCTTACTGATGATCAATGTCGTATGTGGATATGTACCGAAGTCGGGTTATACTCCTTGCAACCGGGACAAAATGACATCATGCAAGTACATTTCGACAGTAATATAATTAATTTCCCCAACCATTCGGTCGAAGACATATTACAGTGGGATTCAACAACCTTTCTGGTGCTTATTAACAGAACACTATTTATTTACAATATCGCCAACGATACATTTCAGGAAATTAAAAATGAAAGTTTTCCTATTAAGGAAACTATTTCATATTTAGGAAGGGGAAGAAATGAGGAGGTGTTGATTGGAACGACCAATGGCAAGTTATTTATTTCAAGAGAAGGAAGGGTATCAGAATATTCATTATTGTATGAGCAGTCAGGTATTCCTGTCAGATCTGTATGTGTAAATGGAGACAGTTATCTGATTGGATTTGATGGATCAGGAGTGAATGTAATTACCACCAATGGCACATTAATTGAAGCATATCATGAAGATGCTGAAGGAAATTACAAACTTCCCAGTAACCGTGTAAGACAAATAATCCGAAGGCCAAACGGGCAGATATGGATCGGAACTTATGGCGGCTTACTGGTCATTTCACCTGGGTCGAGACAGATTATAAGAAATGATGGTATAAATGGCCTTCCCTACAATAGCATTTATGCGTTATACCAAGGTAAAAACGATGGGATTTGGGTTGGTACCTGGGCTGGGGGTATTGCCTACTTTAATGAATATAATTACCGGTTTCAGCATATAAGACATATTGGTAACAGTTTAAGTGGTGATCGGGCATTTGTTTCATCAATAACAGAAGATTACAAAGGCAACATTTGGATAGGTAGTGAGGATGGAGGAGTATCGGTATACAACCCACTAACAAACATGTTCCATAATGAGGTGACCCATAGCCAAACCTCTCAGTTAGACAGAATCAAGACACTCTATTCACATGATGGCATAAATTTATTGATTGGTACATTTAATATGGGATTCTGGCATTATAATATAGATCAACAATCTATCAGACATATTCATATGAACATACCTGGCCCGGAAATAAACTATTCATCAATAATTCAAATAGAAAATGAGCTTTGGATAGGTACCAGGGGAAGAGGTATTATCTATTATAATATGGTAACTTCTGAAAAAAGACTTTTAAATTTCGAAAGATTGTTCCCTGAATTGCCTTCTTTAAACTGGATATGGCACACATTCAGGGATTCAGAAAATGGGCTATGGATATGCACGGATAATGGTTTGCTGTTGAAACCCGATAATAGCAGTGATTTTATCAACTATCTGCAGAATGATAGTATTTTTGGACTGAGTAATAATATTATTTATACCATATATGAAGATAAAGATGGAATTTTTTGGTTTGGAACAAGGGGTAAAGGCATGTTTACACTGAATCACAGAACATCAGAAATTAAACCATTTATTCACAATGAAATAATTGCCAACTCAGATGTATACAGCATACTGGAAGATGATCATAATAACATCTGGTTTTCAACCAACAATGGCATTTTCCGCTTTGATCCGGCCGCAGAAACACTGCGGCGATTCACTGCAGTAGACGGCTTATCAGGCGATCAATTCATACCAAAAGCTGCTATTAAATCAAGCGATGGAAGATTATACTTCGGTTCATCGAACGGATTTAATATTGTCGACCCCAGACTTATCAGAAATAATTCGGCACCACCTGGTGTATTTTTATCAAAGATTCTGGTGAACAACCATCCATATGAATTTATGTCCGGAGAAAATGCAAATAAATTTTATATCCCCGGTATAAAAGAATTACACCTCAGACAAAATAATAACTCACTTACTTTTGGATTTGCATCAAATTGCTTTATTAAGCCATCAAAAACCCAATTCAGATATCGCTTACTAAACTACATGAATGAATGGACAATCATAGAAAACGGACGAGATATCAGTTTTACAAAAATTCCACCAGGTCACTATACGCTTGAAGTATATGGATCAAATAACGATAATATCTGGAGTGAGCAACCACTTCGAATCCCAATAAGAATTCACCCGCCTATATGGCTCTCATGGTATGCCTATATTGGATATTTTCTTATCGGCTCCATTTTAATATATTTTCTGTTCAAAGAATCGAAAATTCGTATTCAGATGCGTAAGGACATTATGGCAGAACGATTTAAAAATGAGGCCAGTAAAACGATAAATGATGAGAAAATTAAGTTCTTTACCAATATTTCACATGAATTTCGCACACCATTAACATTGATTGTATCACCTATCAACAACCTATTGAATAAGTTTCAGTATGATCAAACTACAGCCAAGCAACTAAAGACAATTAAACGAAATGCCGACAGGCTTTCACGATTAACAAATCAGGTTCTTGACTTCAGGCTGCTGGAAGCCGGCCAGATACATATTAATCCGAAAAAAGTCGATATAGTAGAAATTTGCACCAACATTATCGACTGTTTTGAATTTCAGATTACAGAGAAGAAGATTAACTTTATATTTTCATCAGACCATAAATCTTATTGGTTAATGCTTGATCCGGAAATGACAGAAAAGATAGTTTACAACCTCCTGTCAAATGCCTTCAAATTTTCACAGGAAAAGAGTCAGATTCTGTTCTCTATAGAAAAAAAGGATTTAGACAATGAATTATATATAGAGAACGTATATACCGGAAATAGATTTCTCGGAGAAGCACTCGAAATAAAAATACGAGACTTTGGTGTTGGGATCCCCCCTTCTGTGTTACCAACTATTTTTGAACGTTTTACCAAAGCACCTGATAATCGAAAAACCGGCTCAGGTATCGGATTGCATATGTGCCAGGAGTATGCCAGACTCAATAACGCAAATATTATGGTACAGTCTGAACCCGGAAAAGGATCAACATTTATATTAAATATTCCATACAAGAAATGTAGCTGGAACAAAAAGGAAAACTTTATAATGCAGCCTCATTTTGACAAACTTGAGCAAAAAGATGTTGAGATTATTGAAAACAAATCAACAATTGATCATGATACCGTTATACTTATTGTTGAAGATAACGATGATTTACGAATATATTTTAAGAACTTTTTAAGTACTCATTACCGGGTATTAACAGCAAAGAACGGTACGCAAGGATTGGAAATTGCCCTTGAGGTTATTCCAAATATCATAATTACTGATATTATGATGCCAGGCATTGACGGGTTAGAGCTAACCGAAGCCATTAAATCCAACAAAAAGACAAGTTTTATTCCTGTAATTATTTTAACAGCAATGTCGGAGTCTGATTACCAGAAGCAGGGTCTGATGAAGGGTGCCGACTCGTTTTTAGTCAAGCCAATTGATGAATATATATTAATGGCACAGATTCAAAATATCCTGAGAAACAGGCAATCATTACAAAGGATTTTTAATGAGGAAAGTGAAAAGCCAAATAAGAACAACCGGTCTTTGCAATTATCTTTCATTGAACAGGCAGAACAGATAGTTTTAGAGCAATTACAACAACCAGATTTTAATATCACAGAACTGGCATCGAAATTAAATGTGAGCCATAGCTCCTTGCACAGGAAAATCAAAACATCAGTAAATCAAAGCCCAACAGAGTTTATCAGGGATTTACGATTAAAGAAAGCCATTAAACTAATGAAAGATGATAAATATACCATGGATGAGATCAGTTCCTATGTCGGATTTAATTCTGCATCGTATTTCATGAGATCATTCAAAAGAAAATACGGAAAAACACCGAAAGAATACAGGAGAAATGTACGGGAGACCGAAACCTCCTAGACAAGCTTAATTGGTCAATATGGTAATTCCACGTTAAAAAATCTTTCTTATCAGGGTATAAATAAGGCGAAATATACCGGTCAGGATATAGAAGAAGACGGTTAAAATCAGTACGATGTGCAGTTGGGTGATCAGTTCTATTGCAGGACTTTGAAATTTTATGATGCCTACGATGTTAAATATAAAAGCACCTGCAAAACAGGCAAGTAAAACCCAGGCTTCTGTTTTCTTCTGATTTGCGGTGATAACGGTGTCTTTAAACATGGATGTATGATTTATTCATTATTTAATGTAGACCATTCAGAATATAAATGTTTTTGTTTTTTAATTACAATGCCAACCCTTTTGGCCAATAGGTGATTTCATTGTTAATCATGGCTTCGTGTCCGATCAATGTGGCGATTGAACCATAAAAGCCCTGCTTGGTAAGGAAAGGATCTACCCTATTTTTCCTGACGTCGGAAACGAAGGACTCCATCTGGATTCTGGTACCATCATCATCCAGTACCTTATCCATGATCCAATCGCCCTTGCGGCTAATGGCATCATCAGGTACCCAGCTCGCCCCTCCGATGGGTACCACATCGAACAGTTGCTTTTCCAGGTGGTTAATCAGTGAAAGTATTCCAGGTGCAGGAGGTGGAAACTCTTCCCACATCTTTCCATTTTCAAGCTCCATCGTACCCTTAGGCCCCTGTACCTGCACCTCAAGACCATAATGCTTGTTGCTGATCAGGGAGTCATAAATAAGATGTGAGCCTCCAGGATACTTATACACCAGATTCACATTATCAAACACTTCTCTGCCATCCTTCCAATAATTGATACTTCCCGTACCCCAGACACATTCCGGAACTTCGTCATATATCTGATTGGCAATCTGAATATGATGGCAAGCCAGCTCTGTCATCAGCCCCAATGAATAGTCATTGTACAACCGCCAGTTTATTTTCCGTTCCAGTTCCGGTGAAGGCACAGGGCGCCTCCAGTCATTGTTGCGATGCCAATATGCCCTGATCTGGGTGATCGGCCCAAGCTTCCCCTCTTTAATCATTTGGTAAGCTTTCAGGTACTTAATATTGAAAATCCTTTGCTGTCCAATGTAAAGAATTTTTCCTGAATCAAGCCAGGCCCTGACCATATCATCGCAATCTTCTACAGTCTTTGCCATGGCCTTCTCACAGAAAACATGAATGCCAGCATTCAACGCATCTATCGTTTGATGCGCGTGCTCATGCAGTGGTGTGGCAATTACCACGGCATCAATGGTTTCCTTGTCGAGCATGTCACGATAGTCGTAATAACCACGTGCTGCAGGCCCCAGGGCTTGCTGAGCCCTTTCAAAGTGGGGTTGATAATCATCACAAAAACAAGAAATCTCCAGATTTGGAATGTCTTTAAGAATCAGATGTAATAACATGCCTCTGGAACCCATGCCAATCATTCCCAGGCGCACCACCCGGTCAGAATCTGCTGCCTGCAAGCCCCTAATCCAGGGCATCCCACTAAGAAGTACCGATGACCCGGCCAGAATCGAAAATGTCTTTACAAAATCCCTGCGGTTAATAATTCTCTCCATCGTTTAAATTACAAGTATAAGTTATTGTTGGTTTATTAGTTTGGTCATAGTCGATAACTATTGCCCTGTATTCCGGAAACTGTTCCATAATCAGATGTCTGCTCTCATCAGGTGCACATAATATCGCTGTGGAAACAACCTCAGCGATCAAACCATTATTGCCTGCCACGGCAGATTGCCGAAAACAATCTATGGCAATTCCTTTGTGTGGATTGATGATATGACCAACCCCATATTTCTGTTTGTTTTTAGGATTGACACCTGACACCGACAAGGCTTCATTTGCCAGCGTAAAAACAAATAGGCTGGATGTCTCACTAAAGATATCCTGAATCCCGGTTTTCCAGGACTTTCCATAAGGATGATCACCCAGTGCCAGAATCGAGCTTTCTCCAAAACTGATAAAGGCAGACTCGATTTTCAAGGCTTTCAAAATCTTTTTTACAGTATCGAGACCATACCCTTTACCAAAGCCACCACTATCAATTTTTAGTTTGTCAGACTTAAAAAGAACAGAATTCTCATCATGATCCAGAACAATATTCCTGGCCCCAATTTCTGAAAGTGTTGTCATCGTATCATGCACCACATGGTAAGTTTCAGAAGCATGCTTCATGTTCTCAGAAAGAAAACCCAATCCAAAATCAAAATAGCCCGATGTCCTGGCAGATAAACCAATTAGTTGATTTATCAATAAAAATATCTCCGGGTCAGTTTTTATAGGTTCAGTATGGGCTTTTTGATTTAAATATGAAACAACACTTGATTCTTTATAATGACTGATTTTTTCTTCTATCCGGTCGAGTTCTGATTTAATTTGCAAACAAACACTTTCTGCAATATGATCATCAATACCGGGCAATATGATATCAATTCGGGTACCCATAGAGTAGAAATTTCTATACTGCACCGAATCGTTTATTTTCATGTGCAAAAATACAATTAATTCATATTTAATTTTATTAAAAACCAATAAATTTCGGGTGTTTCAGGCACAATGTCACCCAAAAACAATTATCTTAGCGATGAGAAAACAATGTACATATTTTAAATTTTAATACCTGTGAAATAATGAGTGAGTCAAGAAGATCGTTTATTAAGAAATCGTTGTTGAGTGCTGCTGGCCTGAGTCTGAGTGGACTGGCCATGCCTGCGAAGAGTTATTCCAGAATAATTGGGTCCAATGACAGGATCAATGTGGCCATCATTGGTCTGGGCCGCAGGCTGGGAGCCTTTACGGAGCCCATTTCCATGAAGCAAAGTAACGTCAGGTTGATGTATCTATGTGATGTGATGGAAAGTCAACGTACCAAAGCAGCAGAACGATTCTCAAGAATCCTTGACTATCAACCTGCCCTGGAGAATGATGTAAGAAAAATTTACGAAGACGAATCTATAGATGCCATTATAGACGCAACCCCCGACCACTGGCATGCACCGGGAACCTGCTATGCATTGCAGGCAGGGAAGCATGTGTATGTTGAAAAGCCATGTAGCCATAACCCCTATGAAGGGGAGCTGATGGTCGCCTTTCAAAAGAAATACGGGAAGGTGGTCCAGATGGGAAACCAACAGCGTTCTTCGCTTGAGTCTATAGAAATTGTAAACGAGATACACGATGGAGTTATTGGCACCCCCTATAAGGCTGTAGCATTCTATTCCAACAACCGCGGAGAAGTGGTTGTTCCAAAGCCAGCACCTGTGCCTGATGGACTTGACTGGAACCTGTTCCAGGGGCCTGCACCACGACAGGCATACCAACATAACATCTGGGATTATAACTGGCACTGGTATGGATGGACATGGGGAACGGCTGAAACAGGCAATAATGCCGTACATGAACTGGACATTGCCAGATGGGCATTGCAGGTAGATTTTCCAAACAGGGTAGAATGCCTGGCAGGAAAGCATCATTTTCCTGATGATGGATGGACCATGTACGATACCATGTATGCTACCTTACATTTTCCGGGTAATAAAGCGATCACCTGGGATGGTAAAAGCCGAAACGGATACAACACCTATGGCTCCGGCCGCGGCACCGTTATCTACGGTAGCGATGGCAGTGTCTTTGTGAACCGGGGAGGTTATAAGTTGTTTGACCGCAGGGGGCAGCTTGTCAGAGAACGCAGGTCCGGAGACGGTGAAGGTGGCACCGCACTTGGCGGTGGAGGCAATATGTCGACCAGGCATGTCGTAAACTTTTTCCACACGATTCGAGGCACCGAAGCCCAACGTTCTCCCATTGATGAAGGGGTAAAGAGCACACTTCTTGGTCACCTGGCGAACATTTCTTCCCGCATCGGAAAAGGCTTTGATGTTGATGAACACACAGGACGCGCTTATGACCGTGATGCTATGCGCTTATGGAAGCGTGAGTACGAACCCGGCTGGGAACCTACTTTATGATGTATGGCATCCATCCGTTCTGCAACAATCAGTAACTCATCAGATCAACTTTGTTTACTGATTGTTTTTTGTCCATAATGCATCCATCTCCTCCAATGTCTTGCCCTTGGTTTCAGGTACCATTTTCCATATAAACAAGGCGGCCAGCAAGCCCATGAGGCCATAAATCCAATACGAGAATCCCTGGTTGAACATGCTGGTCAGCCAGGTATTGTCGTTCATAATGGGGAATGTCCATGAAATGACCAGGTTGGCAATCCATTGTGCAGCCACCGCAATCGACATGGCCCCACGAATGTTGTTCGGGAATATTTCCGAAAGCAATACCCAGGCCACTGGTCCCCAGGAGACAGCAAACGCAGCCGTATAGGTTAGCATAAAGATCAGGGCACCAACGCCTAAACGTTCGAAATAAAATGACATACCAAGCATAAACATGCTGACGGCCATGCCCAAAGCGCCAATGATCATGAGTGGTTTACGGCCAAAGCGGTCGACCGTCAGAATGGCAACCACTGTGAACGTCAGGTTGACAGCACCCACGATGATGGTTTGCAACAGAGAGGTATCGGTGCCACTTCCCATGCTCCTGAAAATCTCAGGGGCATAATACAACACCACATTAATGCCAACAAATTGCTGAAAGACAGAAATTAGAATACCGATAATGATCACCAGGCCACCATATGACAACCAGGGAGCAGATTTTTGCTGTAAGGTAGCTTTGATTTCTTCGATAACAACGGCTGCTCTTAACTTGCCGGATAGTTTTACCAGGATGGAGTGGGCTTCTTCCGGTCTGCCTTTCATGACTAGAAATCTGGGTGTTTCCGGGACAAAGAGCAATAAAACGAAGAACAACGCCGCAGGAATGGTTTCTGAAGCGAACATCCAGCGCCAGCCTGTTTCCACCAGCCACTGGTCATCTCCCTGTCGGGCGATAAAATAATTCACAAAATACACCACCAGCATCCCGAAGATAATGGCAAACTGGTTCCAGGAGACGAGCCTTCCGCGCATGTTTGCCGGAGCAATTTCCGCAATATACATCGGCGACAACATGGAAGCCATGCCCACCCCTATTCCTCCAATTACTCTGAACACGATAAAGGCATTGATCACCTCTAACCCCATAAAGTTCATCCGTTCCGGGATAGCAGACCCAATGGCCGACAGTGCAAACAACATAGCTGCAATCAACAATCCGTTCTTTCGTCCAATAGTCTGACTGACAAAACCGGCAAGTGACCCGCCAATGATGCATCCTACAAGCGCACTCGCAATGGTAAACCCTTTCAGCGAATTGGCGATACGTTCCGTCATAACCAAGGGTTGATTCAGGAACGAAAAGCCCAGTACTAATAATAGTATGCTAAGCAATGTCGCAGAAAGGAGATACCCCTTCTTCTTCCCGAACAGTTTTAACATCTGCCCTGAAATTGCCAGGCCTATAATCATGATCACGACAGATACCGAAATCCGGAACTGCTGAATTACAGCAGCAGCCTTTGAAGCATCTGCCTGCAAGCTATCAATAAAGAACGCCTGAAGTGATCCCACCGCCCCGGAAATTACAGCGGTATCATACCCAAATAACAAGCCTCCTAATGTCGCAACAAGCGTAATCCCTAACACATAGCCTTTACGCCCCTGATCGTTGGTTGGTTTCATAAGTCGATAATTGGTTTAAGGTTTAAAGTTGAAGGTTTAACAATGTAACTCACAACTAATTTGTTCACTGTTTACTGTTTACTTTTCACTGTTTACTGTTTACTGTTTACTGTTATATAACATCATCATTTCCGGCATGTTATTCTGCCTATGGGCTTTTGTTGACCCCGATTCATGGGCGTATGGTATACGCCCCTGAAAAATTCAAATCAACGAATCAACAGATCAACAGATCAACAAATCAACTAATGAACTGTTTAACTACCTGATATACTGGTTTAAAATGGCTTCGTACAACTCTTGTTTGCCGCTGATCTGTTTGGGTTCACCCTGTTCGATGGCGATCTTGCGCATATCTTCCAGACTTAGTTTCCCTTGCTCAAATGCCGCCCCATGGCCAGTATCGAAAGAAGCATACCTGTCTGCACGCATTTTCTTATAAGGAGATTTTTCCATCACCTCATACGCAATCTCAAATGCCCTGGCAAAGACGTCCATGCCAGCTATGTGCGCGATGAACATGTCTTCCAGATCGGTGGAGTTTCTCCGGGTCTTAGCATCGAAGTTGATTCCGCCGGTTGTAAAACCACCTTCCTCTATGATCACCAGCATGGCTTCCACCAGCTCGTACACGTTGATGGGAAACTGATCGGTATCCCATCCGTTCTGATAGTCGCCACGGTTGGCATCGATACTGCCAAAGAGCCCGGCATCGGAGGCAACCTGTAACTCATGCTGGAAGGTATGACCTGCCAGGGTGGCGTGGTTGACCTCAATATTTAATTTAAAGTCACCAGCCAGTCCGTATTTGTTCAAAAACCCGATGATGGTCGCCGTATCATAGTCATACTGATGCTTGGTAGGCTCCATGGGCTTGGGTTCAATCAGGAAGGTGCCTTTGAAGCCTTGCTTGCGGGCATAGTCCTTTGCCATATGAAGGAATTGCGCCATATGCTCAATTTCCCTTTTCATGTTGGTGTTAAGTAATGAACTGTATCCTTCCCGTCCACCCCAGAACACATAATTTTGTCCGCCCAGGGCGATGGTCGCATCCAGTGCGTTCTTCACCTGGGTAGCGGCAAAGGGTAGTACGTTGAAATCAGGATTGGTGGCAGCACCATTCATATAACGGGGATGTGAAAACAGGTTGGCAGTCCCCCATAGCAGTTTAACCCCTGTAGCCTCTTGCTTTTCTTTGGCATAGTCTACCATGATCTGAAGTCGTTTTTCCGACTCTGCGATGCTGGAGCCCTCATCAACCAGGTCGAAATCATGAAAGCAATAGAAGGGAATGCCCAGTTTGGTGATAAACTCAAATGCAGCATCCATTTTTTGTCTGGCCCTGACCATGGGGTCAGCGTCTTTATCCCAGGGAAATTCTATGGTTCCCGGGCCAAAAGGATCACCACCAGTGCCACAGAAGCTGTGCCAATACGCTACTGCAAAGCGCAAATGGTCTTTCATGCTTTTTCCGGCGATGACCTTTTCGGCGTCGTAAAACTTAAATGAAAGCGGATTGTCTGAATCACGTCCTTCGAATTTGATTGTGTCGATTCCTTTGAAAAATTCTGTGTTTGTCATAGGGTAAGTTGTGAATTGTGAATTGTGAATTGTGAATTGTGAATTGTGAATTGTGAATTGTGAATTGTGAATTGTTGGTTCATAGCACCCGTCATCTCGAACGAAGTGAGGAGATCCCCTATAGACCGAGGATACCGGGTTGCGGGTTACGTGGTTGTAGGTTCATAGCACCCGTCATCTCGAACGAAGT
>SKYG01000204.1 GCA_007128045.1 Bacteroidales bacterium
CTCCAACGAGGCGGCACCCCGCGTTGAAGGTGCCTCGGTGAGTGTCTCTGACGGAACAAATCACTGGGATCTGACGGAGCGGGATACAGGCCTGTATATACCCTCTGCAAAGTTCTCTGCCAAAGCGGGTCAGGAGTATCATCTGGCGATACAGCATGAGGGCAGGGAGTACCACGCTTCTTCTTTGATGCCCGGCGTGCCGGAGATTGACAGCCTGACGCTGCAACGTCACACATGGAACAGGGAAAACAAAGAGATGGTAGTTCACTTTCAGGATCCTGGAGCCACAAGAGACTTTTATATGTGGAAGGTGTTTCTGAACGGCATAGAACTGACAAACCCAATAAGCCGGACACGCTTCATATCCGATGAGATCGTGAACGGACAATACCTGAATATGCCGTTTTTTACCTTCCGTGAGGATGAGCATATGCCAAAGCCTGGAGATACGATCAGGGTAGAGATGCATGGCATAACTGAAGCGTACTATCTTTTCCTGGATGCCATGCGCAGAAACCAGGGTACGGTGGGAGGGCCCTTCACAGGCCCGCCAGCCAATATACCGGGAAATATCGACAATGGCGCACTGGGGTTCTTTCTGGTGTCAAACATATCGCAAACCATGGTGATCATGGGAGATTAACCGCAGGGACGCGGAGCAGATTTAACCGCAGGGACGCGGAGTTATTCGGATTTGAGAGTAAGTAGAGTCCGTCCATAAAGTCAAGTGTCTGGGTCAGAATGTTCGAGGTCAAGGCATGCGAAGTTTTGAAAACCAAGGAGTTTACTCTTGTAAATGACTGTTTTTAAAACAAGCATAACGCAGAAATCGGACATTATGGACAGACACTAAGCAGGGTGAGCAGTTCTTCATATACCCGGTGAATTGGCAGTCCCATTACGTTGGCGTATGAGCCTTCGATCCTGATAATACCAATGTAGCCGATCCACTCCTGGATGCCATAGGCGCCGGCTTTGTCGTATGGCCTATAGTTCCTGACGTAGTAGCGTATCTCTCCTTCGGTGAGTTCCCTGAAGCCCACTTTGGTGGTGTCGTAAAACACGCGGCTATGGTGGTTGTGTCTGATACATACGCCTGTATGTACAACATGTGTCTTTCCTGAAAGCTTACCAAGCATGGCAATTGCATCTTTCTCGTTGTCGGGCTTGTTGATAATCTCTTCGTTGCATACCACGATAGTGTCGGCGGTGATAACCACGGCCTGGTTGTTTTCCAGTTCATGCTCAAAGGCTGCCGCCTTTCTGGAGCACAGCATCAGTACCACTTCGATAGGATCCGATCCTTCAGGAAAGTGTTCAGAAATATCTTTGGTCTCACAGCGAAAGGGAATGCCGGCCTGTACAAGTAGTTCTCTCCTGCGGGGTGACTTCGATGCCAGGATGATATCGTAATTCTTCAGTTGTTCAGGGAACATATATTGTTTTTGTAATTAAACACCAAAAAGGTAGCGTGGTTGTGTGTTACCAGTGAACGATAATTCGTGACGTTTTAAGAAGGCACCATATAGGGTGCCGTGGTTGCATGTTACCAGTGAAAGCCGTCGTCGTTGAGCCAGTGACCTTGCAGTTTCAGCACCTGCTCAATCACATCCCTGACACATCCCTCCCCCCCTTTATGGGTGGAGATATAGTTGGAGATGCCCTTGATCTCTTCGGCTGCGTCGGCAGGACAGGCGGATATGCCAACCTTTTGCATTACCTCGTAATCGGGTATATCATCACCCATATACAACACGTGGGATGGGTCTATGTTGTGTTCAGAGATATACTTTTCAAACATAGCAATCTTGTTGCTGACTCCCAGGAACACATCTGAGATTCCCATGGTGGTGAAGCGATGAATGACCGAATCAGAGCTTCCCCCCGATATGATGGCAATTCGGTACCCCTTCCTGGCAGCCAGGTGCATGGCGTAGCCATCTTTTACGTGCATGCTGCGAAGCATATCGCCATCTGGTGTCAGCAAGACCACTCCGCTGGTCATTACCCCGTCAATGTCGAAAATAAAGGTATTGATTGATGATAGTCGTTGTTTGTAATTACCCATGTTAATTGTTGAGTTGTTGAGTTGTTGAATTGTTGAGTTGTTGGATAGTGTTGGATTGTATATGTTTCCACCTTCTCCTGAAGCTGATCCATAGTCCGGTTAACATTACCAGCATGCTGATCCAAAGCAGGTTGATATAAGGGAAGATCACGGTTTTTATAATAACAAAGTCGGCTCTGTCTTCAAATATTTCCACCACGATAGTGAAGTCTTCCTGGGTGATCTCTTTAAAGCGAAATACCAGATCGAGATCCTTTATAACTTCGTCTTGATGGACTATCTGGCCGTTTTTTACCAAAAATGAAGGGGTTACTTCATAAGATGTTTCAAAATGGGTGATCACCTCAATCTCTGCGGTGATTTCAATGTTGTTCGGATCGATGATGCCAGTGGCTGTTGATGAGGAGGTGATGTTTTTGAGGGTGACTTTGTTGTTATGCACGCTCGTTGTGTCGTTAATGGCCATGGTGAGGGTCTCAACAAGCTTTTGGGTTTGTTCGCTAAGGTCGTGTTCTACGTCGGCGAAGGTCACATAGGTAAAGATATCGCGCAGCGGATAGATCTTTGCAAAGGGTTCATACACATTACCCATGGTTTCGTTGATCTGTATGGCAGGGAAGGAGCTAAACACTTTATAGAAGTCGCCCTGCTTGTTGGTTTTCAGAAAGTCTATCTGGTAAGTCAGGTGTGTGCCATCATAGGTTCTGCCGGCATATACAACATGGTATTCACCCATGGGCAGCACCTCCCCTTTGATGAGCAACAGGTTCTCATCGTCAGAGAATTGCTGCCCCAGAAAGTATCCCGAGGTATTTTGTGATATGGTGGTTTTTTTGGAGAAGGTGAGCAGCACGGCGAGCAGGAACAGTGCTATTCCCAGGTGGCTGATGATGGTACCATAGGAGGCCAGTCTGTTTTTGAACCTGAAGAGTATATCCAATGAAGAGAACAGGGCAAACAACGATGCAAAAAGCATCACCCTGTGTGCTGTCACGTTTGTTTCATATTGCCATATGATCAGGATGGAGACCACCACTGTGAGTATCATTGGAAGGGCCAGATTCCTGGCAAAGGCTTTAAGGTTGTTTTCTCCCCATCCTATAAAGTGAGTGATACCAATGAGGAGTGCGATTACTACAGCAAAGGGCAATTGCCAGTTGTTGTAGTGTGATACCACGTTACCAGGTGGGGTGAACTGTGTTCCGAGGATGAGGTTCAGCACCGGAATGGAGGTGGTAAAGATGATCTGGAAGGCCGATAGTATGAGTACCAGGGCGCCGACAAAGAGCCAGAACTCTCTGGTAAAGGGATCTTCGTTATCTTTTGATGGCAGGTGTCTGTAGTTTCTCACCATCAGTATGGCCCCGATGGTTAGCAATGAGAAGATATAAAAGAGGATATGTCGTCCCATCCCGTCGTTGCCAAAGGAGTGTACCGAAGTCTCCGACAGAACGCCGCTGCGGGTAAGAAAGGTGGCATATACCACGAAGATGAACGCCAGGAAGGTAAACAGGAGGCTCGGGAAGTAGGAGTGTCGTTTGTTTTTTGATATTAGCATCAGGTGAAGGGATGCTACCAGCACCAGCCAGGGCACCAGGGATGCATTCTCGATGGGGTCCCACGCCCAGAACCCGCCAAAGGTGAGCGACTCGTAAGCCCATACGCCTCCCAGCAGTATACCTATCCCAAGAAAAAAAACACCCAGGATCGTCCATGGCAACGCTGGTTGTATCCATTCGTGGTACTTCTTTTGCCACAGTCCTGCCAGTGCGAAGCATGCGGGTACCAACACGGAGGCGTAACCGATGAAGGTAAAGGGAGGATGTGAGAGCATCCAGAAGTTGCGTAGCAATGGGTTCAACCCGTTGCCATCGGTGATCATCATGAGATAGTGCGGGTCGCTGAAAAAGGCTATGTTGGATTCGAACATTGCCTCACGCAGCAGGGCAAAAGGACTCATGCCGATACTCAAACTACCGATTTGCACGCCCAGCACCATAGTGACCATGAAGACCTGAGACGTGGAGATGAAGGTCATGACAGGAGCTTCCCATCTTCGCGCAAACCGTAAAAGGATGACACCGAATGCGGCCTGGCAAAGGATCCAGAACAGGAGACTGCCCTCCTGGCCGGCCCAGAAAGCGGCGAGCAGGTATCCCAGTCCCAGGTCATTTTCTGCATGTGCCCATACATAGCGGTACTCGTAGTACCTGTTAAGCAGTACGTATAGAAGCATCAGAGATGCTATCAGCACCATCAGTGCGTGAAAGTAAAACGACTTGCGTGCCCAGTTGCGCCATAAGCGCATATCGGGTCGGGCTTCGTTGGAGGCCATATAGTTGGCAAAGACGGCAAAGACGGCAGAGAAAAAAGCCATATACAGGGCAAATCGCCCTGCATGACCATAAAACAAATGTTCTCCAATATATTGTATATCCATTGTCTTACATAAAGTGTTCTGGCAAAAGTACATGTTTTTTACCATCCATGTAGTGGCCGGCCAGATTGCGGGCGGTATCCGAACACCAGGTTCATGCCCAGGTGCAAGGTTGCCAGTTGTGTTTTGTAGGGTTGAATGGCGGCCAGCACATTATCGCTGACGGCATATAATTGTAATGGGCCGAGGTTCAGGTTAAAGCCAAAGCCTATGTTGGTATAGTTCATATTGGCTACGGTATACGACATGATGATCCCGAACGCGTGCGATGGCCGGGCGTAATAAGAAATACTTGCTGAGGGGTACAACCTGTCATTATAGTAGAAGCCTTGTGTTAGCAAGGCAAGCTGATGTCTCTGACTCAGGTCGATGGCGGCCGATGCAATGATTCTGGGTGAAAGTGTCTGTCTGTATGATCCTTCCAAGGCGACAAGGTCGAAGTCATATGAGATGGTGTCGGCGTGGTTTAAGAAGTTTTCTGCGAAGCCCCCTTCAAACATGTCCTGTAAGTCGATACCTGAAAAATCAGAAGCGCCTGTGATCCTGACATGTTCTGCCTGTTCCTTCCAGTCGATAAATCCAATGTCCAGAATGCTAAATCCCAGGTGTAGTGAAGGTGTTGGCCTTATGATCATGCCCAGGTCGATCGCTGCACCGAGGTTGTTGCTGTTTGTCAGGTAATCTACGGCATGGCTGCTGTTGGCAAAATGGCCATCATCCAGTTCTTCTCCTTTTAGTATGCGCGGAATAGAGGTGTTCGAAGAATTGACCAGTATGTCGGCATGCAACTTTCTTTTTCCGTCGGATGGGTCTGTCTGCAAATGCATTGACTCATAGTTGACCGCAGTGTGTGCGAGGCCGGCAAGGATCTTTCCCCTGATGCCAGTAGTGATGGCGGGCGACCAGTCACGAGTGTATGAGGCTGCATATTCGCGGTAATGGTGATAGTCGGTGCCCAGGCCGATAAAATCGCCGGGGAGCATATTGGATGGATACGCGTCAGAGCCTTTGACAAGCAGGTAGGCCATATCTGCTGTATATCCTACGTTCAGCTCTACCCTGTCGGTTACCTGAAAGATGAAGTAGCTGTCTTTGTGGCGCAATCCGAACGACAACAGGTCAACATGCAATGACCCATGAAAGTGGTTGTTGGGTTTTAGCTGGTTTAAGAGGTTGTCGTTATCCCAATAGTACTCATTATACATGTCGAGGCGCAGCACGTCGCCGATCATAAAACCGCGGTTTGACATATTGAGGGATAGCGATGAAATTACTGGCAGTCCGATAAAAAAGTTCGGTTGAGGGGCCAGTGCAGGATTGCCATAGCTGGATTGTGGGATGCCCTTCATCCAATACAGGGAATTGTATTGACGGGCATTGGAGTCAAAAGGCTTGGAAGTAAGAAAAATCAGGAAAAAAATGGGTAACAAGAAGGCCTTTCTGATCATATTATTTTTTTTCGACATTAAACACCCTCACCAGGTGATGGTTGTTATGCTGCAAAAATCGCTACGAAATTATATAAAATTATTCATATTTAAGAAGTTTGCTTTGAATATGCCAGGTACTTCCTGTAATGGTCAGGATGTATACCCCGGGGTTGAGGTGTGAGGTATCCATTGAGTGTAAGATATGCCCAGAGGTGCTGAGATCAATACTTTCGCGCCATACCGGGCTCCCGGTCAGGTTATGGAGTGTTATCACGGCTTTCCGGTCAGTGTCTGGTAGCATTGTGCCGGCTGGCAGGCGGAGGCTGACATGTACATATGAGCTGAACGGATTGGGATAGGTCGATAATGTTGGAGGCGATACTGGTAAAGGCTCATTTACATTGATGGTGCCATCGGTAAGTATCAACCTGTTGTATATTTCCCTTGCTTTGGATGCTTTTTCATACAGGCCTGACCGGTCGGGTGCCATGATTATGGCAACTGCCAGCTTCAGGGTGTCGCCCGGAAACAGGTCGACAGGTCCTGCTGTGAGCATGGAGGATACGTCATTGTCTCGCCTGTAAGATCCTGCTGCATGACGCTGGTTGGTCATGGCAGAGAACTTCTCTTCCGGGCTGAAGCCATCGTTGATTCGTATACTGCCATTATGGCCATCGTTATCGAAGGCATAATGGGTCACTGGGTGTTCTGTCAGCAACTGAATGGCTGCAAATGATTCATGCCCTGTGGTGGCCGGGTACTTGCCCTCATCAGCAGCAAGGAAGGAGTAGGCCATCATCAGTTGGTTGTTCCATTCAGCCACCATAATTTTGTTGTTGCGGCTAGTCCAGTCGACAAAAAATCCTGCATACAGACCTTCGTGCTTTTGGTCTTTGGTGTTTATAAGCTGGTATTCTTTGATAAAGAAGCTGTTCATATCTTCCTGATCCCAGAAGTAGGTGTGGTGGTTGGTGGTGATGCCAAACGACATGGTGTTGGCTGCCAGGTCGTTGAAGCTACCAGTGAGTTCGATGCTTGCCACGGCTGGTTGCAGCAGTCTTTTTATGTTTAGTACCGGTGTGAAATATTGGTTAAAGCTGTTTTCTTTTTCTCCATAAATGTTGTCAACGACAGCTGTCGCGTTGTTGCCATATAGCAGTCCGGCGCATTTTATCCGGGTATACTCGTTGTTGTAAGACAGACCCATCCCAAGAAAATAATTGGGATAGTTATAGCCTACAGTTCCTCTGGAGGTGATGGTAGTTTGCAGCATGCCGGAGGTGATATTCTGATAGTCTCTGTTAAATACCAGACCGAAAGTGTGTTTTCCGGCAGGCATGCCTTCGTGTGTGGTGAAGCTCAGGGTGAACAATACTTCGTGGTTAACGGGTATGTCGGGCCCTATATAGAAGCTGAAGGGTTGGTCGTTGTTGGTGGTCGTTTCGAGGGTTTGCAGAGGGCCTAGCTCAACCAGGGGGGTTGTGGGGATGATGTAGGGGGAGTTGGTGCTGATGGTTGCTGTGATGTTGGTGGCGGGTGCCAGCATGTTTTGGCACTGCATGGCCATGGCAAACCTGCTGTTGGGCTGCTGCGCTGCCACTTCATCGTCGGTGATCAGTACATCTGTGACCCTCATGTAAGGGGTAAGGGTGTCGCTTAGTGCTCTGTACATGTTAAGCCTGCCTGTTCCCAGGTTGCCGGCGAAGGCTTCATTACCGGTAATGGTGTCGATGATATCGGCGGTAGCTTGCAGCCTGGCGGCGACTTGCAGGGCTGTGAGCTCCGGGAAGTGGCTTCTTACGATGGCGGCGGCGCCTGCCACAACGGGTGCCGACATGGAGGTGCCGCTAGATAGGATGTACATGGTGTCGGGCCAGGTCGACAGCATCCTGACCCCTGGTGCCGACAGGCTTATATGTCGTCCGTAGCTTGACCGTTCCCACTTAATGTCGAGGCTGTCGGTAGCGGCGATTCCCATTACAAGGTCGTATGAGGCCGGATAAAAGGGCAGGCTGTTGCCGGCATTTCCGGCGCCGGCTATAATAAGGGCATCGCGGTTGATGGTGGCGTACCTGACCACATCACTGCCAAAGGCACCACCGCTGAGGTGGCCGCCCCACGAACAGTTGATGACAGAGGCACCCTGGTCGGCGGCATATACGATGCCTTCGTAGGCCATAACAAGCCTGCCAAACTCATCATCGACCTTTACTGGAAGGTAAGGTGTGCGAAAGCCAGTGCCCGCAATGCCCAGTCCATTATTTACAGTAGCTGCGGCTGTGCCGCTAACGTGCACGCCATGCCCGGACTTGTTATATTGCGGGTAGTTGTTGTTTTCACCCAGATCCCATCCGAAAAAGTTGTCTATATATCCGTCGCTGTCACTGTCTTCTCCATTTTCCGGGTCGTCGTAATTGTATTTGACAGATTGTTGCAGGTCGGGGTGGTAGAAGTCGTTGCCGGTATCCACAATGGCAATCACGGTGTTGGTGTCGCCCTGGGCGATTGCCCATGCTGCATATGCCTTGATGTTGTCGAGGTAGTACAGCCTGGAAAGCAGTGAATCGTTCGGGATGAAAAGACTGTCGGTGTTGATGCTGAAGGCGGAAAAAGGCTTCCCTTCAGGTTCATAAAGGAGCATTGGCAGGTACCTGGGCTCTGCATACTCTACCAATCCACTGCTATATAAGGCCTGAATGGCTGTTTCCAGACTTTGGCCAGCGGCAAGCTCCATCTCGTAGATCAGCGACAGATTGGCATACGCTTCTCCCGATGGGTGAAACTTTTCTGCAGGGGCATGGTGGTTAGGGAATACCTTTCTGATGGTGCTTGCCTTAGCGGCCGACAAGGTGTTGGTGAATGCGTGGTGGTTGATGGCATCTTTCCTGGCATAGGCTGACAGCTCCTCTTTTACCTTGAATATGATCCTGTCGGGCAGGGGTTGGTCATCAGGGATGAGCTTGTCTGAGACTCCAGGCAGTGACAGGTCAGAAGACAAAGGCTGAGGGTTGTATTGGTGCACAGGTACAGATATATCTAAGGGTGCATGCACGCGCGCATCTTGTTGTACAGGAACCGGTGCATGTGAGTACACGGGCAACCCCGTAACCAGTTGCCCTGATTGCGTTATGGCTGGTAGTACCAGCATAAGCAAGCATATGTATCCCGGCAACCATATATTTTCTGTTTTCTGCATGCAATCAAAATTATTAGCCGTACAATATGATGTGTGTGTTTATAGTATGCTGAGGTGTTGATAGTCGGGGAATTCTTCCAGGAACTGCCAGCTTTCGGTGTCTTCCTTCATCCGGCAACAATAGTGTTGCATTCCGTTTGTGACGGCCAGAAACTTAACGCCAAAGCTATAGTTGTACCTGGCTATCTGGTCGAAGGCATCCTGCGAAATTTTCACTTCCGGTGCCTTGCATTCGATAATCATTTGTGGCTTGCCGGTATTGCTGTAAACGATGGCATCTGCTCTCTTGTTCATCTTGATGTACTTAAGAGCAGTCTCCACAGCAATCAGGCCCAAAGGATACCCTTTGTGGTTGACCAGCCAGTGAAGAAAATGCTGTCTGACCCACTCTTCGGGGGTTAGCACCACATATTTCTTTCTAAACGGGTCAAAGATCAGGGTTTTTTCCGGTTCCTGGCGAAGTTTGCAGTTGTATGCTGGAAGGTTTAGTGGATTCATAATTAAAATGTCGAAAGTCGAAGGTCGTGATAAAATTATAAAAAATAAAACAGTTAAGTCGCCGGCATTATGATGGCTTTGACTATTTTTGTTAAAATATGAAAGTTTTACCAAGCAAAAATCAAGTGAAAACACGTGAGGAAATTGTAGAAAACTGGCTACACCGGTACACAGGTACCATGGTGTCGGAGATTGGTGAGTATATACTTCTTACCAATTTCACTCAGTACGTAAAGCTGTTTGCAGCCCGGTTTGATGTTCCTATCATGGGGTTGGATCGTGTAATGCCCAGTGCAACCAAAGACAATATTAGCATCATCAATTTTGGGATGGGCAGTCCGAATGCCGCCACCATCATAGATTTGCTCAGCGCTGCACATCCTAAGGCGGTGCTGTTTTTAGGAAAGTGCGGAGGCCTGAAAAAGATCAACAGGCTAGGAGACCTTATCCTGCCGATAGCTGCCATTCGCGGGGAAGGTACGTCGAACGACTTTTTCCCTCCCGAGGTGCCAGCACTACCGGCTTTTAATTTGCAAAAGGCTGTTTCTACCAACATCAGAAACCACAACCTCGACTATTGGACGGGCACTATTTACACCACCAACCGGAGGGTGTGGGAGCATGATGAGGCCTTTAAAAAATACTTGAGGCGTATCAGGGTTATGGGTATTGACATGGAGACGGCAACCATCTTTTCTGTTGGCTTTTATAATAAAATCCCTACAGGAGCCCTGTTGCTGGTGTCTGACCAGCCGATGATCTCTACTGGCGTGAAGAAAAAAAAAAGCGACCAGGAGGTGTCAAAGAAGTTTGTTGAGAAACATCTGGAGATAGGTGTAGATTCCTTGAAAGAACTTATAAATAATGGTCTGACAGTCAAGCACCTGAAGTTCGATTACGATGAATAATCATAAACATAAGAAATATAATTCTGAGACATTCAGACATGGCTGCCATTACATTTGAAGACATTTTAAAGAATATACGTAATAAGGTGTTGCACCCTGTTTATTTTTTGATGGGTGAGGAGCCGTTTTATATTGATGTTATATCTGACTATTTGGAAGACAATCTGCTTGATGAGTCGGAGAAGGAATTCAATCTGAGTATTTTATATGGAAAGGAAATCGATGTTCAAAGCATTGTAAACCATGCGAAGCGGTACCCAATGATGGGCACTCACCAGCTTGTTATCGTCAAGGAAGCACAAAACATCAAAGATTTTGACGACATGATCCCTTACGTGCAGAATCCAATGCCTTCGACCATTCTGGTGATTTGTTACAAATACAAGAGCTATGATCGCCGGAAAAAGTTTCTCCGGGAGGTGGAGAAGAGGGGGTTGGTGTTTGAAGGCAAAAAGCTTTACGACAACCAGGTGCCGGAGTGGATCGGCAGTTATGTGAAACGCAAGGGGTTTCGCATCGGTCCAAAGGCCGTTCAGATGCTGGCCGATCACCTGGGTGTCGACCTGGGAAAAATCGTCAATGAGTTGGGTAAGGTCTTTATCAACCTGAAAGGAGGGGAGGAGATCACGGTTGAGGTGATAGAGAAGCATATTGGTATCAGCAAAGATTTTAATATTTTTGAGCTTCAGGATGCCCTGGGCGACAAAGATGGCTTTAAGGCTTTTCAGATCGTCAAGTATTTTGCCGACAACCCAAAGGCAAACCCATTGGTGCTTACTGTGGGGGTGCTTTTCCAGTTTTTCTCGAAGGTGCTGGTTTATCACAGCTTGCGCGATAAAAGCAGGAACAATGTGATGTCGGCCCTGTCTGTCAATGGCTTCTTCGTGCCAAAATACCAGCGTGCTGCCGCCAACTACAAGCCTGAAAAGGTTATAAAAATTATATCGTACCTTCGTGAATGTGATAATAAATCGAAAGGAATAAACAATAACTCCGTCACTGACGGTGAGCTGCTGAAAGAACTAACTTATAAGATATTAAGGTCGTGAAATAATGGACATGCCCGGTAACCTGGTAACCCGGTAACCTTATAACCTGGTAACCTGATAACCTGATAACA
>SKYG01000117.1 GCA_007128045.1 Bacteroidales bacterium
AGATATTCTGTACTCATGTTCAGAGTGGTGGTATTTATATAGAGGGGATATCTTGTAAATAGTTGTCGTAGTGGGGTTTTCCTTAATATTATTTAAACAGGAGGCACTTACAGCAAGATGATAAAAAGCAGTTCTTATACTGAAAATACCGATATTTGCGCTGCATGTCATAACAATTGTTCTGGCATGTATGTTATTTTAGTGTTATTTTTGCGTTAAATATTCCTTAAGCCCGGAAGCCAACCTTTTTATCTATACATGAAAAAAACCTATGGTTTACTAGCTGCCATCATTGTTTTGCTACTACTCATCCTTGCGGCATCTTTTGTTGAGCTATCATATAGCGTCAGGGGTCGGGGTGTGGTAATGCCGTTGGAAGAGTGGGGTCTGTATCGTGGCTCCGGGGGAAGCCTGGTGCATATTCATGAGAATCACCTGGATGGCGTGGTGACGGAATATGGCGTGTCAGAAATTCAGCGTGGCGATGTAGCCCGGTATGTCTTTGATGAGGCACTGATTAAAGGAGGGAGTATTTCCCGGGGTGACACGCTTGCACGGCTTTTTACCAGCGATATACAATTGAAGATCATTGAACTAAAAGGCGATCTCGCCTATCAGAAGTCTTTGCTGGCATCTTACCTGGCAGGGGAGAAACCGGAAGACATACAGGTAGCTGAGAACCGTATTGAACTGGCCCGACAGGAGCTTGACCATCAGAGATTGTTGACCAACAGGATGGTGCAACTCTTCGATGAAGGCGTTGTCTCCCGGCAGGAATATGAGTTTGCTCTCAACGACCTGAAAGTAAAGGAGTATGCCCTTGTTATTGCCCAATCGCTGTATCATGCACTGATGACAGGTAGAAAGCCCGAAGAGCTGCAAGTGATACGGTCAACTATAGCTTCTCTCGAATCACAAATACACCAACTGGAAAAACATATTGATGCCTTTCACCTGGTTTCACCGATAAGCGGGATGGTGATCCGCGAAAGAAACCCACTGCTGGAAAATATCGAAGAGGTGATCTTAAGGGTCGCTGATTGTTCTTCTTTTGTGGTTCTGGTGCCTGTCGATTATTCTGAAGTGGTCTACCTCAAAGAAGGACAGATCGTAAGGATAAGTCATGCATCTGAAGCCGTTGAGATATACGGAGAACTTGCGGCGATTGATAAAACCATTCGACTGATCAGCAACCGCCCTAAAGTTTTTCTGACAGTTTGGATACGAAATGGGGAAGACCTTGCTTTTTTCCGGAATATGATGGTTGATGTACAAGTTGACAGTGGAAAGATATCATTCTGGGAATACCTTAATCGCTTGTCCAGGGCAGTATACCATAACTGATTCCGCGACTATGCTTCGACACGAAAGAAAATATCTCGTACCTTTTTATATGCTAAACGACCTGAGGGCGCGCTTTTCAGGATTCGTACGACCGGATATTTTCACAGAGGAAGACTTGTTTGGCAAATGTCAGTACACCGTCAGGAGTATCTATTTCGACAGCCCTGATCTGAACAATTACCACGAAAAGCTCTCAGGAGTCATGGACAGGTGTAAGCTTAGGGTGCGGGGGTATAATGAACTCGAGCCCAAAGAGATGGTCGTTCTTGAAGTAAAAAAGAAAAAGGGCAACCGAATCCTGAAACATCGTACGATGATCCCTTATAGTAAGCTGGAAACAGTGCTGGAAACCGGCAATGTGTCTCCTTATCTGATATTACGCAAGGATCAGTCGTTTGCCAATGCCTTGGATGAGGCCAGCCGCTTTTTCTTTCATTATAAACGAAAAAACCAAAATCCTACATGTTTGATAACCTATGAAAGAGAAGCATATCATGGAAAACTTAACCCAGGTATCCGGATCACGTTCGACAAAAATATGCGTAGCACAATCAATCCAAACTTATCGCAGCTATTTGATGACGATAACCTGCGACCCCTTTTTAAGAATCATTTTATCCTGGAGGTAAAGTATTTTGAAGATACCATGCCTGTCTGGATAAAATCAATTATTTATGAATTTAAACTGAGAACGGAGGCACTCTCAAAATATGTGATTGGCTATGATGTAAGCAAATGTTTTGCACAATATTAATAAGTCAGTATATTAATGGTCAAAGGTCGAAAGATGCATCTGTAGGGGCGTATTGCATACGCCCCAGAAACAGAATCATTAATAACCGATGGAGGAGATATCATGTCGAACAGGCGATCAGTCTGACATCAAACAGCATGGCTAAATATACCAAACAGCAAAAATTCATCCTATGATAAACGAGTTTACAGATATTTTTACCTTCTCGATAACCCTGCGCGATGTGATCGGCAATTTGCTGGTAGCCTTACTTTGCGGTATCATCATATCTCTGGTGTACAGACATACCTATAAAGGGCTGAACTACTCTTCTTCATTTGCCATTTCCATCATCATGCTTACCATGATCACCTCTATAGTAATTATGGTGATTGGCAATAACCTCGCCAGGGCATTTGGTATGGTCGGTGCCATGTCGATTATCCGCTTTCGTACTGCAGTAAAAGATGCTGCCGATATCATGTTTATTTTCTTTGCGCTTACCATAGGTCTGGCCTGTGGGGTTAAAATGTATGCGGTGGCCGTTTTTGGCACTTTGTTCATCAATGCGGTGTTTATTGTGTTACATATGTTTAATTTTGGGATGGTGAAACGCAAAGAATATTTGTTGCAAATACTATTCGCCGCCTCAGAAGTCAACCAGGAAGACCTTGACAGGATAATAAGACATTTTGTTGCGAGGTACAAAATGGTAAACAGCCGGATGCTTGGTGAACCCGGTCATGAGTCGATGGAATTGTCCTATCATGTGTTTCTCAGCGACCGGACCAAAGGCAATGTTATGGTGTCAAAATTGAAGCAAATGCCTGATGTGAAGAATGTTAACCTGTTTTATGACGAAAATTGATTTTGGCATGTTCCGGGGTATACTAATTTTTAAACGACGCAAAGTAAAGAGTATCTGCCGCAGGTTTTCAACTGTTGTAACAGCGATTTTCATTGCCATCGGATGCAGCACCACCCTGTCGGCTACCAGCCCGGATACAGAATCATATTCACTTCAC
>SKYG01000187.1 GCA_007128045.1 Bacteroidales bacterium
CAGGATATCCAGTTTCATCCTGTAGATGACAAAATTTTACATGCTGATTTTTTAGAAATCTTTCCCGATAAAGCCGTCAAGATTAGCGTGCCTATCAAGGTTGTTGGTAATAGTCCCGGCGTTATCAAAGGAGGTAAGCTTCATATTAAACTTCGCAAGGTGCGAATCCAGGCCTTGCCGGCAGATCTGCCTGATTTTATTGATGTGAATATATCAAAACTGGAAATTGGTGATTCAGTGAAAGTCGGACAGCTTCAATTAGATAAGATCGACTTCCTTGACCCTGAACACGCAGTTGTTGTCATGGTGAAATCTACCAGAACGATAGTAGTAGCTGGCGACGAAGATGAAGAAGAAACGGAAGCTGAAGGAACAGAAGGCAGCAGCGAAACACCCTCAGCGGAAACCAACGAATAACCCTGGTTTGTTCATTCAACATAAAGGCATAAAGCTTCATTCCGGCTTTATGCCTTTGTCTTTATAAACCTTAGAATACCTGACTTTTTACATGAGAGAGCCAAATGAGGTGGATTCATTAACCTAAAATGTAAGCACTTCCGCTGGTTAATTAATTTGTATTCCCTATTTTTACTATTGATATCTTGTATTCTTAACATCACAACCGCTTTTCAATGAAGTACCTGATTGTTGGCCTTGGCAATATTGGACCTGACTATTCACAAACCCGTCATAATATTGGGTTTATGGTGGCCGATGCCCTCGCCTCGAAGCATGAAACTGTATTCAGTCCTGCCAGATATGGTGACCGGGCTGAATTTCGTTTCAAAGGCAGGATATTTGTCTTGCTGAAGCCTTCAAGTTATATGAACCTTAGTGGTAAGCCTGTACTTTATTGGTTGCAGAAAGAAAAGATTGATCTGAACAACCTTCTGGTTGTTGTTGACGATCTCGCCCTGCCTATGGGCACGCTGCGCCTGCGCCCTCATGGGGGTGCAGGTGGCCATAATGGATTGAGTAGTATTATCGATGTCCTGGGAACTACTGCTTTTGCCAGACTGCGTTTTGGTATCGGCAATGATTTTCCCAGAGGGTTTCAATCACAATATGTGTTGGGTCAGTGGGAAAAAGATGAACTGGAAGCAGTGCTGCCCAAAGTCGATCTGTCTTGTGAGATTGCCCTCAGCTTTGGTCTGCAGGGAGTTGAACGTACAATGAACCTGTATAATAAGCGTAAATGAACCGTATTATGACAATCGGTCTGACACACAAGAGCCTCTTTATGAGCACTGGATGAGATCCCGAACATGCGTTCGGGACTTCTCTTCGCTCAGCTTTCAGACCTTCAGACTTTCGCAACAAAGCAGATGGTCTGAAGTACATGCACTTGCAAAAAGCAAACAAAAAGCGTTTTTAAAGAAGTTGCGTGTATATGTTGATAATCATTATAATATATGTATTTGTTTGCTTTTTGTGAATAATGCAGGTTAGATAGCGGTGCTTACAGGCTATCGTTCTTATTGTGGGCAATAGCCTCGGCAGGCTGGCTGTCAGCATAAACATCCTGTCGGTATAAACTTATCCAGTTAATCAACCCCATTATTGCCAGTATAAGAAAAACAACAAACTGAAAACTTGTAAAAACCAGACCCTTGGCAAAATACAAGGGGATGGAAATAATATTTCCGGCAATCCAGTATATCCAGCTTTCTATTGTCTTCCTGGCCATGAACCACATGGCAATCAGAAATATGGAGGTCGTTAATGAATCTACGTATGGAACATAGGTGCTCATGTAACCATCGGTATCGTTTTTCATAAATGAATAGATCAAACCGAGAATAACGACATACAAAACAGGTATCATGGCAATGCCGATCAGCTGCTGCTTTCGGGTATTCCATCTGATTGGCCGCACCTTTCCCGGGCCGTTTTTTCGTGTCCAGACATACCAGCCATATATGCTCATACCGGTATAAAAGGTGTTGATCCCCATGTCGGCATATAGCTGGAAACTATAACAGATGATTATATATATCGTGGTGCTGATGATCCCTGTAGGATAAACAAGAATGTTTGCTTTATGCGCAAACCAGACACTTACAATGCCGAAAACCACCGCGACAATCTCCCAAATACTTGATTCGCTGAGGTTTTCGTAAAACAGTTGAAAAAAAACACTCCAATCCATCCTCAAAAGAATTTCAAATTCGCAATTAAAGCCCATGATTTGCCGGGCAAAGGTACATAAATTGATTACATGACCTGCCCCGATTTATCGGGGGAACCCACGAACGTTTATTATTCACATATTGTCTGTTTCATTGGTGCTCATGATCTCGTCTACATGTGGGTTTTAGTAGTGTTTGCAAAAATATATAAATCAGAAAAGCAAACCTTACCAGTGACACCTACGTATAACTACATAAAAAATGCTAGTTATTGCATATTTTATTCTATTTTTGCCAATGTTATATAGTATTATAGATTTCCAATAATCCTATGAAAACCAATCTTGCCGGCTCGTTACTGGCAGAAAGTTCATCTGGTGTGTTTAACAAGATGAACCTGAATCCGTTCACCTTAGCGTTTAAAGATGGGCGGGAGCATGCTTTTTTGGAAAAGTATTACCATGACTCCCTTGTACAGTTCAGGGTTTCTTTTGTATTGGTCACAGCGCTGTATGGCTTTTTTCATTACCTGGACTCACTGATGGTGCCCGAATACAAAGAAGCTTTTTTTATCATCAGGTTTGGCATCGTTGTACCTCTTCTCTGTGTCGTGTTTTTGGTTTCCTTTTTTGATTTTTTCAGGAAGGTCTGGCAATTATTGATTTTTTTCTCCCTGGTGATCGGGGGCCTGGGCATAGGCCTGATGTTGGTGCAGGTTCCTGATAATTTTGTCTATTATGGAGGCATGATGCTGATATTCTCTGCCGGATACTTTTTTATCAAACTCAGGTTTTTCATGGCAACCATGGCCGGATGGCTGATTTTGCTGTCATATAATGTGGGGGCCATTTTTTTCTCGGATACCTTGCCGGAAGTAATCATCAACAACAATTTTTTTTATGTGTCGGCCAACCTGATTGGGATGTTTGCTGCCTATAATATTGAATATTATGCCCGTCGTGATTTCTATCAGAACGACCAGCTTGATCAGCGAAAAGCCCAGGTGGAGGAAGCCAACCGCACCCTTGAGCAAAAGGTAGAAGAGCGCACCAGCGAACTTAAGGAAGCCAAAGAAAGGGCAGAACAATCTGATAAACTTAAATCTGCTTTTCTGGCCAATATGAGTCATGAGATCCGTACCCCAATGAATGGTATCTTGGGCTTTTCGCAGCTATTGCTTGAAACAGAAGACAAGGAAGAGTTACAGTCTTTTGTTGATGTGATCAATAAAAATGGAAACCACCTTCTTTCTCTAATCAACGATATTGTAGATATCTCAAAGATTGAAGCGGGTATGTTAACCCTGAATAAGACCGAGTTTCCCGTTAATGAACTGTTGATTGAGGTAGTTGGGCTTTTTACCCGCGAGGAGAAGGTTGTTTCAGGGTCTATCTCTCTCAAATCATACTATGCATTAGAGTCAGGCCAGGATGTCATACTTTCAGATAGAATCCGCTTAAAACAAATACTGATTAACCTGTTGAGCAATGCCATTAAATTTACCGATCAAGGTGCTATAGAAATTGGTTACACGCTGCATCATGATGCGCTGTTGTTTTATGTAAAAGATACTGGTGTCGGATTGGATTATGATCAGCAGCATTATATCTTTGAGCGTTTTATGCAGGCCACTACAAATCACCAGCCAAAACATGAAGGTACAGGATTGGGCCTGGCTATATCCAGGGCCTGTATCAAACTTTTTGAAGGTGATATATGGGCAGAGAGTGAACCTGGCAGGGGTTCTGTTTTTTGTTTCACCCTGCCACTTACGCTTGATGGCCAATTCATCTTAAAAACCTACTTTCAAAACAATGATCATATGGACTTAATCTGGAAAGACAAGGTCATTCTTGTAGCAGAAGATGTCACTACAAATTTTTTGCTCATCAAGACGGCCTTAAACAAAACCGGCGTCAACCTGGTATGGGCTAAAAACGGACAGGAAGCCGTTGATTTATGCAAAAGCGAAGATCAACTGGATCTAATCCTTATGGATGTAAGAATGCCTGTCATGGATGGATTTGAGGCCACCCAGGTAATACGTAACATACTCCCTGATATTCCTATCATTGCACAAACCTCCTATGCTATGGATGGCGACAGGGAAAAGAGTCTGGCATCCGGGTGTACAGACTATATTTCAAAGCCTTTTAATATTAAAGATTTTATTGGCCTGATTGCAAAATATCTGGAGTCATAACCTTACTAAATCATCACATATGGAAGAGCCCTACAGGCACCAAATATCATTACTTTTTGTTGAGGATAACGAACCCATAAGGGCTTTGTTTGAGAGACGATTGTCGAAACGTGTACAACGGTTTTATGTTGCTGAGAATGGACAGCGAGGACTCGAAGTATATAAAGAGCACAAGCCTGACCTGGTGATCACAGACATTAGTATGCCAATTATGAATGGGTTGGACATGGTCAGAAAAATCCATGAGTTCGACCCGGATGTGAATGTCATTGTCATGTCGGCCTACAGCATCAAAGAGTATTTTCTGGAGGCCATTAACCTGGGTGTAAATGGTTATCTGGTAAAACCGGTTGACCCAAAGAAACTATATGCCCTTATTGATGACCTTGCCGGAAACATTTTAATGGAAAAGGCACTGGAAGAAAAAGAACTGATCAGAAGCATTGCCGAGTCGAACTTAAAGAAGTCTCTAGAGGAAAAAGAAATCCTGCTTAAAGAGGTGCATCACAGGGTAAAAAACAATATGCAGATCATTTCCAGTATCTTAAAAATGCAGGAACGTCTAATTGATGATCCCAAACTTAAATCGGTATTGGGTGAAAGTCAGAATAGAATTCGTTCGATGGCCCTGATCCATGAAAATCTTTATCGCAGTGAGACCCTGGCAAACATCAAATTTGGCAACTACGTTCAAAGCCTGACTACCAATTTGTCGCGTACCTACTCAGACCTGCAGGGAAAAATATCTTTCCGGTTTAATATTGAGGATGTATTTCTGCCCATTGATGTTGGTATCCCATGCGGGCTGATCATTAATGAGCTTATTTCAAATTCTTTTAAACATGCTTTTATCGGACGTGATAAAGGCAGTATTGCCATCAATCTGAAGGTGTATAACGGCAATGAATATGAAATTCAGGTTGCTGACGACGGGGTGGGCATGGATGAATCAAAAATTCAGGATAACTCCGGGTCTTTGGGCATGCGTATTGTTTCAAGACTGATTCAGCAAATTGAAGGTACACTGGAATACGACCTGGTGGGAGGAACAAAATATACGATTCGTTTTAAAAACTAAACATTTTTCAACATGTCAGCTTTAAATATTCTTATTGTAGAAGATGAATTCCTGGTAGCAGCCGATATTGAGGAAAGCCTGCTAAGCCTGGGCTATCAAGTGCAAAATTGCGTAGCTTCTGGATTGGGAGCCATAGCGGAGGTGGAAAAGAACCTTCCGGACATTATCCTGATGGACATTGTGCTGAAAGGTGACATGAATGGTATTGAAGCAGCTACCATTATTAACCAAAAACATAATGTGCCGATCATCTATCTTACCGCCAACGCCGATATTGGAACGGTCGAAAAAGCTAAGGTTTCCCTGCCTTATGGATATATCATAAAACCATTTACGGAAAAGGAACTGCAAACCAATATCGAGATTGCACGGTTCAAATTTGAGAACGACATCAAATCAAAAATCGAGAGCGATCAGTTTAACAAGTTCTTCGAAATGGGGAAACGCGACAAGCAACAGTTGATTGTGGATTCGGAAAGCGGCCTGGAGAAAATCAGTTTACCGGATGTCTATTACATCGAACAAGATGGTGATACGTGTCATATTCATCTGCTAAATGAAAGCATAGTGGTAAAAAGGGCACTCGACGACCTGGCGCTACGCTTCCCAAATAATGAATTTGTCCGGGTAAGCAAAGACCATCTTGTAAACACCCAAAAGATATTCATGGCCAAATTTCCGGAAATCATCATTGCAGATAAGATGTCGGTGATTACCGTTGAGGATGCGTATAAAGAACTCCTGGAGTCAAAAATTCAGTGATAGCTTTAAGTAAATAAATAAGGCAAAATTCAGTTACTCTTAATATTTACCATGGAACAAGGGGTGTTTGATCTTACCATTAAGTCATTATTTGAAAAAAATGGTCCTGACGATGAGGACTTTGAAGCTGTTCTTGAATTTGTAAACCAACTGGAGCCTGATGAGGTGGATAAATTCAGAGAGGCTATGAAGCCAATTCTTAACCCGTCGACCCTTATAGGATTTTCATTCACCAAACCTTTTGGGTACAATGGTGATTTTTTTATTATCGAAAAAATTTATCAAAAATATGCAAACCCCAACCCCAAATACAAGAAGTGGGATGAATTCATACATCGCTTACCTGTTGCCATTGCTGTAGTTAACAGAAAAAAACTGGCCAAGGAAATTCTTGCTGACCTGAACAAAAATTCCAATGGAGAACCGAAATCTGTATTGATACTTGGCAGTGGCCCGGTTACTGAAGTGAATGAGTACCTGATTGAGACCCCCGGCAACAACCTGGTGTTTGATATGATAGACCTGGATCAGCGTGCCATAGACTATGCGAAGAATAAAAACAAGGCCTTTTTGAAATTCTTGAATTTTGAAAAAAGAAATGTGATCCGGTATGTGCCTGAGAAGAGCTATGATCTGATATGGAGTGCCGGGCTTTTTGATTATTTCAAAGACAAACACTTTGTTTACCTGATCAAAAAGTTCTATCAACACGTCAATACGGGAGGAGAAATGATCATCGGCAACTTTGGTGTACAAAACCCCTCACGCAAGATCATGGAAATACTTGCTGATTGGTTTTTATATCATCGCTCCGAGGAAGAGCTGATTGGGTTCGCAAAACAGGCTGGAATACATCCCACTCAAGTAGAGATTTTAAAAGAACCGTTGGGTATCAACCTGTTTCTTCGTACAAGGAAATAACCGCATTTATTCGCGCTTTGCCCGCTCTCTTGTCCAGGTGGTCTCACGCCCCAAAAACCTCATCCCGAGTACAAACCCTTTAATTTTAAGGGTATTGTTCCCATCCAACCACATATAGCAGTCGTACGTCTTTCCGTTATTCGGGTCATAAATGGTACCGTTGGCCCATTCTTTCTTTGAACTGTTATAGGCAAAACCCTTCAGTAGCTCCAACCCTAAAATAGGTGTGTTGTGTTTTGATTTGTCTGGATTCTTGTCATCAACCTTTGGCCTTCCATTGTCATTCAGAGGGTCTTTCAGCCATACAATCCGTCCGTAATACTTATTATCAGACTTGCGGGTGATCTCAACCTGAGAGTCTCCTTCTGCCGTGAGCCAAAATCCAACAACCTGGTTGGCCTGACCAAATGCCATTGCCGCGAGCAGCAAGAATGCAGCAACCATAAAACCTGTTCTTTTCATCTGTGTGCGATTAAAATTTGCGTCAAATATACAAACTTTATTCATCCAATTAAACAACTGTTAAAAAAACATATGGTCAATGGGCGATGGCTTCAGCAGCGCGAAAAACCCTCATAAAATTTCCTGACCATATCTTTTCAATGTTGCTTTTGCTGTAACCGCGCCGAACCAGTTCCAAAGTGATATTGCCGAGCTCAGTAACATCATAGCAATCAGCCAGGGCCCCACCACCGTCGAAGTCGGTACCTATACCTACATGATCGATCCCGATAAGCTGAACGATATGGTCAATATGATCTGCAAGATCAGACACTGTGGCAAGCTTTGAAGGATATTTACGGTCCAGCTCACCCCATTGCCTGCGCACATCATCCATTTCCTCATCACTCAGGTCTTCAAAATTATTATACCTGGCCCTCAGGTCGGCAAAAGCAGAATCTCTTTTGGGGTTTGCGCCCAGGTCTTTGACATAGCTGCTAAGGATGCATAGCTGAATAACACCACCATTCTCTGCCAATGCTTTTAACATGTCATCATCAAGATTGCGTGGGTGGTCACATAAGGCTCTGGCATTCGAATGGGACGCAATAACCGGTGCTTCAGTAACCCGCAATACATCATAAAAGGCTTTATCGGAAATGTGGGAAACGTCAACCATCATTCCGAGCTTGTTACATTCTTTGACAACCTTACTGCCAAAGTCTGACAACCCACCGTGCTCCTCCCCATCCCTATCAGTAGAGGAATCACATATTTGGTTGTTTCTGGAGTGGGAAAGGCCCAGGTACCTCCCTCCCAGATCATAAAATGTACGTAATACGGATAGATCATACCCTATAGGATAGCCATTCTCAACCCCTATATAGATAGCCCGTTTCCCTTCGGCCTGAATCCGGTATGCATCATCTGCAGTCAGGGCAAGTTCGGCAAATTCAGGGTTGTCATCAATAGCCCGGTGAATCATGTCAAAGATGTTTAGTGCCCTGTCTCTTGCTATATCATATGCCTCGGGGTTTCGCGCTCCCTGTCCGACAAATACGGCAAAAAAGGCAGCATCCAGCCCGCCTTCCACCATCCGTGGATAGTCAAGCTTCCCACCCCGGTTGTATGGGTCGTTACGTCGCGCAATGTCATAGCCTTCGCGAAACAGCAATAAGGGAGTGTCGACATGGCTGTCGATAGTGAGCACCTCCCGATGGATCTGTTCTGCTTTACGGATCATGCGATCTTCAGCCGATTTGCAGGATGTGATGATTGCGAGCGAAAGGAAAATTCCTAAAAAATAGCAGGTAGCAGGTCTTATGCTTTTTTCGGGAGAATACAGATTAAAAAAAGTCATTGACTTCGATATTGATTGGTGTATAAATTAAAGGACAAATTTACAAGTTTTATACTGACCTAAGATTATTTATCCCGTATTATTCATGCTTTTATGTATATGGCAGATGATGTCTTTATATGGTTTTACTATATCCTGACTGATCATTTTGGTGAAATGTTTGTTATATAAATCAACGAGTCCGTTTTGCAAAGTGCTTTTTCCCTGATTCTGCTTTTATCATGGCTCACGTAGGTATTTTAGTAAGGGTGTGAAAAATGAAAAATATATTTTGTGTTTATTATCTGGGCTTACTTTTTCTTTTGCCAGCAGTTGATGAGGGTGCCGGATCGGCTTTTGCATCAGGTTCCCCATTTTCAGTCATGAAAGATAGCTTGTCGGTCAAACCTGTTGTTGGAGTTGACGATGGTTTGACGGATACCTTATATCAATCATTGCCTGAGGTTATGGTATCGGCATTCAACACATCACGTCGTTTGCTGGATGCGCCAGGGGCGGTGTCAATGATTGGCTTGCGTCTTATAGAAAGGGAGTCACCAGTTACCTTATTGCCATTGCTCAATCATACGCCGGGGGTGTTTGCCCATTCGGGCACCTTAAATACCAGCCGGATCACCATTAGGGGAGTTGGCGCCCGTGTGCCTTATGCCACAGGTAAGATCAGGGCATATTTCAACCAGATTCCATTAACCAACGGATCCGGCATTTCCATCGTTGAACACATTGATCCGGCGGTGATAGAAAGGATTGAACTTACGAAGGGACCGGCAAGCAGTGTCTATGGAGCCGGTCTTGGTGGTACTATTAACATCACCGCGCGCCAACCTTCGCTGCGCACTAATGGCGTGTCAGGGAATTTTGAAGTTGGATCATTTGGTTTGATGCGCAACGGACTGACGCTTGACACCGGATTGCAAGAACTGGATATCAGCCTCTCTTACAATCGTGTGCGCAGTGACGGCTTCAGGGACAACAACACCTACCGAAGGGATGTTCTTACTTCAGTGGTTCAGTGGAAGCCTTCTGCTGCAACAGCGATTACAGGTCTTGTCGCAATAAGTGATATGAAAGGTGGCATACCCAGTTCTATCGACAGTGTTCTTTTTGTAACCAAACCTGCTGCAGCTGCTGCAAACTGGAAGAAAACGGAAGGCTATGAAGATGTAGCATTGCTTCTGGCCGGTGTTTCAGGAACGCATTGGCTGAATGAGCGATTGTCGGTCGACATGTCCTTGTATACGACAATACACCAGGAACATGAGATGCGGCCATTCGATGTGTTGTACGAAGACCGGTACTCCGGAGGAACACGTCTGAAGACAAATTATTTCATCACCCATGGGCAGGTTGCATGGCACCTCATGGCCGGTGGAGAACTGTTTCTTGAAACATTCAATTATAAAAATTATGAGAATATCGGTGGGGTGGGTGTTCAGGGAGCTTTGATAAGCAATAACAGAGATCATATCAGGCATCTCAATGTTTTTGCACAGAGCGACATAGAACTTTCCATATTGAATGTATCTCTTGGCCTGAATCTAAATACATCAAATACTGACTATCAGGACCTGTTTCAGGCAGACCAGATCGACAGATCGGCGAATTACAATCCCGGATTGATCTTGTCTCCCCGCCTTGGTGCAAATATTCGTTTTCTTCCGGGACAGGCCGTGTTTTTTAGTGCCAGCCATGGCTTCTCTCCTGTTTCATTGTCAGAAACCCTTACACCCGATGGGTTTGTTAACCTGGACATTTTGCCGGAAACCAGCTGGAGTTTTGAAGCAGGCCTGCGTGGCAACCTGTACAATAACAGGCTATATTATGACCTGAGTGTTTTTGAGATGCATGTTAATAACCTCCTGGTAGCAGAACGGGTTGGGCCAGATGCCTGGGTTGGCAGAAATGCAGGTGCTTCCAGACATCAGGGAGTTGAAGCTGAAATGCATATTTATCTGGTCAGGGACAAGGGAATAAGAATTAACACCGCACCATGGTGGCATCTGGCAGAAGTGAGCGTATATCCGGTACTTACCTACAGCAATTTTGTATTTACAGATTTTATGGATTATGGTATAGACTTTTCAGGGAATCAAATTCCGGGAGTCCCTTCTTTGGTGGCGTCTTCAACGGCTTTTATCCAAATAAACGCCGGGCTATATATGAATGCCCAATACCGGTTTGTTGGGGATATGGCCATGAATGATTTAAATAACAGATATACCGATGCATATCAATTGTTTAACCTGACGGTTGGTTATAAGGCAAGTCTTAAGCAATGGAGGCTTGACGCGTATGTTGGCTTCAATAACCTGTTTGATGAGCATTATGCATCTATGATACTGGTGAATGCACCCTCATTTGGTGGTGCTTCCCCTAGGTATTATTATCCGGGAATGCCGAGAAATATCCGGTCAGGATTGCGGGTCTCATACAGTTTTTGATCCATTAGCCTGTATGGTTCAGGTATTATATGCAGGTTACAGGCATGTGTATAGCCCAGTGTGGAAAAACAGGTAGTCATTTGTAGCATTACCGGTAAACTTTAACAAGTTCAGCGTCTTTCAAGATATATATCAAATGCTCCAGGTCGTCGGCGTTGAGTTGTAACTTTCCCCTGATTTCGATAAAGTCATCAGTACGTAGTCGCCTGAAACGGCTCTGGTGCTGCGTTGTGCTGTGTATCTCCACCACTGATTCAATACCTGCTCCTGAACAGAAGAAGCACATTGCCATAG
>SKYG01000132.1 GCA_007128045.1 Bacteroidales bacterium
AAAGGGGGTATTCTCAAGGGAAAGAAAATTAACTTTAAAAAACCTTATACTACTGATTGTGACGTTTAAGAGTTCGATACAGCGAGAACTTGACAGGTTTTTTAAAGCAGTTTCACATAGCGATTTTAATATTCGTGAGGTAACCAAAGGGGCCTTCACCCAAGCCAGGGCAAAGTTAAATCCCTGGGCCTTCCAGCGTTTAAATGAAGTAGCTGTTAATACCTTTTACCAAGGTGCTGAGTATTATGTATGGCACCACAAACGCTTGTTGGCTGTAGACGGTACCCGCATGGTATTGCCCAACCATCCCAGTGTCATCGAAGAGTTTGGCCAGCACAAGTTTGGTCCCAATGCAGATAGTGCGCGTTCACTGGCGATGGCTTCAATGCTTTACGATTGTCTTAACCAGATCACCATAGATGCCCAATTGGCTGCTTACGCATCAAGTGAACGTGATTTGCTCATGCTACACCTGGATAAGATCAAGGCAGGGGACATGCTCCTGTTGGACCGGGGTTATCCTTGTTTCTGGTTGCTGTTTTTACTAAAGGCCAGGCAAGTGGATTTTTGCGTCCGCCTAAAGGATAACTGGTGGTTGAAGGTTAAAGAATTTACAGAAAGTAATATAAAAGAACGCATTGTGACTTTTAGTTTACCCAAGAAAGACAGGGATAAACTTTCTGATTGAACTGGAAAACTTCTCTGGCAAAACAGCCAAGGCCGTGCGGCAGGATTTTCACGCAAAGGTTTTTTTTATGACACTTTGTGCAGCTTATGCACATCCAATAGAGGAAAAGGTTATTGAAGAATATAAGGCCGACGAACAACGCAAGCACGACCAAAAGATTAACCGGACGAATGCTTTGGCGGCAACACAGGAGATGCTGATAGGATTGTTTATCAGAAAACAATATCAAAAGGCAATCAAAGCATTTGACGATATTGTCGGGAAGACTCGGGAAATAATCCGACCTGGCAGAAGCGAACCAGGAAAAACCAGACCAAAAAAACCCTACTCCATGAACTACAAACGATTATGATAAATCCTTAACTAAACGACATTGAATAAAGATTACTTAAAAGCCATCAAAGAAGCAGATAGAATCTTAGACACATATTTAAAAAACAACGTATTATGAGAACATATAAAGCAAAAAATTTATTGTCGGAACGATACGGGCAAAAGGGCACTGATAGCAGGGAAAAATTCCGTGAGAGTGCTTATACATATTACTTCGGTGAAATCATCAGAAACAGAAGAAAAGAGCTTAAGATGAGCCAGGCAACACTTGCTGAAATAGTAGGAAAAAAAAGGCCATATATTTCACGGATTGAAAATGGTGAAGATGTGAAAATATCAAATCTTTTATTGGTAGCAAATGCGTTAGATTTGACAATTCAATTAACGGCAAGATAAAAACCACGAAAGCATAATATGTCATTGCCGACGCACCCCAGCCCTGAACCAGGAAACCTTCGCAAACATCAGCAAGATCATCGAACGCGACACCAAGGGGACCACCTACAAGTTCGCGCTGCTGCGGGGCGTGATCGACATCATCCTGGAAAACTCACCCTACATCCGGATCCATGATGGCCGGGCAACCATGCCCACCGGCCTGCTGGTGGAAAAGTGGCTGGTGTACTACTATCCGATATTTGACTCAGAAGAAGACATCCCACAAATATATGGAAACGCCAACATCGCCTTCCGCGATAAGTTTCTGGATGTCATCCGGTACTACAAAGACAAAGGCGGGTTGTCGGTATTCTACAATGACCTGAAGTACAAAGGCATGCCGCAAGGGATCCGCGACGATTTCTCAGCGCTCGCAAATAAAATGGCCGACACCATTTTAAAGATGCCGATTAAATACATTGGCCGGTCAATTTCCGACGATTACTATTCCATCTTTACCTATGAGAGGATTCGCCTGCGGAACATCAGCCAGGAACGAAACCTGCACTGGCTCATTCACCAATATGGAAGTTTCTCCATTCCGGCCGACTATTTTGATGCGTTCAGGCTGCTGGGCAGCTTCATGAACGGGAAAGACTCCATCTTTCACAAGTGGGCCGAGTTCTCGGTCAATGCATCAAAAGAGCCCCTGGCCATTGAGCGGGTTATCGGCAAGGTGCTCATCAGTCCGATCACCGACCGTGACGTGCAACAATCCAAAAAGATATACAGGGAAGTGCTAAACCTGCAGAAGCAGGTGTATTGTGTGTGGACCGGCGCAGAGATAACCAGGTACGACATCGATCACATGATCCCGTTCTCTGCCTGGAAAAACAACGACCTGTGGAACTTACTGCCAGCCAGGCCAAATGTGAACCGGGTGAAAAGGAACAAGATACCCGATGCCGACACCATCGAGAAACAGAAGGACATCATCCTGCACTACTGGGAACTGATCGACAAACAGCAGCCCGGGAGGTTCAGAAATGAAATGCAAATTTCGCTGCTGGGCGAGCATCCTTTAACAAACTGGCACCAACCGGCCATAGAGCGCTTAAAGCAGAACTGCGATTACCTCATCAACACCCGGGGATTTGAGGCATGGCACATCTGACACGAATGAACAACAACCGCTAAATTATCACAGCAATGGGAAAGAATGATTCCGATTACAACTGTCCGTTTTGCAACCCTGGTCCCGGTGCCGGGATCATCACAGCGTCGGAGCTGGCATTTGCCATCTACGACAGCTACCCGGTAAACAAAGGCCATGCGCTGATCATTCCCAGGAGGCACTGTGCCGATTATTTCGACCTGTCTGCTCCGGAGCAGGCCGCCTGCTGGGACATGGTATCAGCCGTCAGGGAGATCCTGCAAAACACCGTTGCCCCCGATGGTTTCAACATCGGCATCAACATTGGCCAGGCCGCCGGCCAGACCATATTTCATGTGCACATCCATCTGATCCCCCGCTTCTCGGGCGACATGGCAGACCCTGAGGGTGGCGTGCGGGGGGTGATCCCCGAGAGAAGGAGGTATTTTTGATTCCGGCCAGGTTGTTAGGGAAGCGCGGTCATAGCCGCAATCCTCTAATATTTGGGTTGTTTGCACGGATACGGATGGTAGA
>SKYG01000376.1 GCA_007128045.1 Bacteroidales bacterium
AATATCAAAAACATTTAAACAATTAAACAACTCAACAGTTCAACAACTCAACTTATTTTTCCCATGCTGGTGTTCTTTTTTCAAAAAACGCTGCGATGCCTTCTTTTGCTTCTGCACCTTGTTGTATGGTTTTTAGCTGCCTTGCGGTATAGTCAAATAAGGCATCATCCATCACGCTCGCAGCCACTTTTACGATTAGCTGCTTGCATGCCTGGGTAGCCAACGGGGCTCCCTGCATTAGCTCAGCACAAAGATTTTGCAATTGTTTTTCAAGGGTGCTTATCTCAGACACATAGTCGATCAGTTCAATGTTCAGGGCTTCTTCCGCACTAATTTTCCGGGCGCTGAGCATCAGCTTGCGGGATCTGAACTCACCGATACGCTTGATCACAAAGGGGGAGATCACTGCCGGTATCAGGCCCAGCTTTAGTTCGGTAAAAGAAAAAACGGCACCCTGTTCAGCGATCACAAAATCTGATGCAGCCACCAGTCCCATGGCACCTCCCAGGGCGGCACCATGAACCACTGTCACCACAGGCTTGGGAAAGCGGTACAGGCGGGCAAACAATCTTGACAGCCAGGTGGCAGGATGCAACTCTACAGGCAACTCATCACCACCATTCATCCATTTCAGATCTCCTCCGGCACAAAAGTAATCACCACGCCCCCTTAGCACCACCACTCGCACTTCATGATCAGCCTCCAACATGTCAAAAGCCCCCAACAGTTCTTTTACGAGTTGCTCGTTCAAGGCATTGCGACTGCCTGCCCGCGACAACCATACAGTGGCAATCCGCTGCCGGGTAGTGACTTCTATGGTGCTGGGTTGTTTCATATTGTGGGTTGCGGTTGTGGGTTGCTGGGTTTCATAGCACCTGTCATCTCGAACGAAGTGAGAGATACCCTTCATACCGAGGTTACCAGGTTGCCAGGTTACCGGGTTCGACTTTCAGACCTTCAGACCTTTTGACTTTTCGACAACTCCTCAACTTTTCAACTTTTCAACTGTTAAACTATCTTAATCACATTCTATACACTCCGCTCCGGGGTTCCTCAAATTTTTTATTGAGCGACACCGAGATGGCCATGGCCACCACCTGCCGTGTTTGCAATGGTTCAATGATTCCGTCATCCCACAGGCGTGAAGAGCTGTACCAGGCCGAGCTTTCCTCTTCATATTTGGCACGAATGCCGGCACGCATTTTCTCTATTTCCTCTGTGTTGACCTCCTTGCCGGCGGCTTTCAATTGGTCTATCTTAACCTGTGCCAGCACGTTGGCTGCCTGTTCGCCACCCATCACGGCGATACGTGAGTTGGGCCACATAAACAGGAAGTGGGGGTCAAACGCACGTCCTGCCATGGCATAATTGCCGGCGCCGAATGACCCTCCTGTGATGACGGTGATCTTGGGAACGTTGGCATTGGCTACGGCATGTACCAGCTTGGCTCCGTCACGCGCCAATCCGGCATTTTCGTATGCCTTTCCCACCATAAAACCGGTGATGTTCTGCAAAAACAGTATGGGTATCTTTCGAAAGTTGCACAGCTGTATAAAGTGCGTCCCTTTTAATGAGGACTCGGCAAACAACACCCCGTTGTTGGCAATAATACCTACCGGGTATCCCATGATATGAGCAAAGCCCGTTACCAGTGTGGTGGCATATCGCGCCTTGAATTCATGGAAGCGACTGCCATCAACCAGGCGTGCGATGATTTCGTAAGGGTTGGTTTGTTTTTTCGGATTGGAATGGATAATTCCATAAAGCTCCTCGGGGCGATATGCAGGCTCTTCTGCAGGCAAGCGTTCAAGCGGCTGCCGTTCTGTTGGTTGCAGGGTTTCGAAGATGCTTCGACAGATCGTTATGGCATGCTGGTCGTTTTCTGCCAGGTGGTCTGCGACACCTGATTTGCTGGTATGCACGTCGGCCCCGCCCAGTTCTTCAGGGGTGACCTCTTCGCCGGTGGCTGCTTTCACCAAAGGAGGTCCTCCAATAAAAATGGTACCCTGGTTTTTTACGATGATGGTCTCATCGCTCATGGCAGGCACATAGGCACCTCCAGCGGTACACGATCCCATTACGATAGATATCTGCGGACAGCCCATGGCCGATAGTCTGGCCTGGTTGTAAAAGATGCGTCCGAAGTCATCCTTGTCAGGAAACACCCTGGCTTGTTCCGGCAGGAACACCCCACCTGAATCTACCATATATACGCAAGGCAGATGGTTTTGCATGGCGATCTCCTGGGCCCGGATATGCTTTCTGATAGTTTCTTTGATATAGGTGCCACCTTTCACCGTGGCGTCGTTGGCAATGATGACCGCTTCACGGCCGTGAATCACGCCGATGCCTGTTACGATCCCCGCCGATGGAAATCCATCATGATGCTGTCCATAGGCCGCCAGGGTGTTCAATTCAAGAAAAGGCGTATGGGGGTCGACCAGCATGTCGATTCGTTCCCGCGCCAGCAGCTTACCCCTGGCACGGTGCTTATCGATGGCATGGGAAGGGCCTCCACGCATCACACGACTAAGGATATCATGATGCTTATCCAATAATTCCAGATACTGCTTCCTGTTTTCAAGAAACTCATCAGAATCGATTTGAATATGTGATACTATTTGATCCATAATCAGTTAAAAAAATAAATGGATTTATTATGGCTAAGCAGACACATATAATCAGCGTCGCAAAAATATTACCTGCACTGCAAAAATAACAATATAAACGACAAAGCTATAAAATAACAATACAACGTGCCGGTTGTTTGAATAAAATGTCTGTCAGGCTGATATTTTATCCCACAGCCGGGTTGCCTGCTTTCTGGCCTTCTCCAGGATGGCTTCCTGATCGAGCGAAAGTATATTCCTGTTTTTAACTACAAGCTTGCCATCAGACAGCACATCGCAGACATGAGAGGCGTTAAGTCCGTACAGGAAATGAGCCACAAAATTGTTTTGATTGATACCAGTAGGACTGTCATAATCCAGCACCACCAGGTTATTGTTGCCATCGCCGGAGAACCCATTATCTGACAGATACCGATGCACATTCCGGAACCTGGCATAGGCATCCTGAAAGCT
>SKYG01000336.1 GCA_007128045.1 Bacteroidales bacterium
AGGGGTATTTCAAAAACACCCCGGCGACAAACACACCTGTCTTAATAAAGAGCTCAGCCTGCATCTCCATGAAATCAACACCTGTGATCCATATCAACTGGAGAAAATCACCATCAAAAGCCATGTAAGGCGATCACTTTTAACCAGTGTTATCGATTATTACAGCTTCCATCTGGAAGGCTTCCAGGGGGTAAAGTCTCATTTGATTTTTGAGACAGTACTTGGCCGATGAGAAAGATTATATATATTTGTTCTAAAGAGATCAATATCCCGAAAAAAATGTTTTTAGAAGGCTTCATTTCTCTACGTATACTTTTACCGGAGCAGCGTATAATCATACTGATCTGTTTGGTGCAAGTGCTGTTGCTTTATGATACGGCCTTTGCCGGAGATTCAGTACCGGATATTGGCCTGGTCCACTACTGGCATTTCAATGATTTGGAGTCCGACACCCAGGGTATTGTCTTTTCTGACAGATCTGCCGTTGAAGGATCGCTGGCATTTATCATGTATCAGGGAGAAGGGCAGGGTTACATGGACAGGGGAGAGGGCACCACACTGAATGCCTGGGCGAATATGCCGTCCGGATATGGGTTGAGGGTCAGAAATCCTTCAGATGATCGCTCTTTGCTGATCCAGGCTCCGTCGATGAATTATACAGGTCTGGTTTTGTCGTATGCATTGCATCGTACCACTAACGGGGCCAGGGAGCAACTGTTGTTGTATTCTGTCGATGGGGGCCAATCGTGGGATACTCTCAGCCATTCGTTCGGTGTAGGGACTGAATATACCCTGCGCAGGTTCGATCTGTCCGACATTCCGGAAACAGACAACAATCCGGGTCTTCAGTTTCGGATATTGTTTCTTGGCGATGAGGCCAGTGGCGATGCCGGCAACAACCGCTTCGACAACATCAGACTCGATGGCGTTTTGATCGACACACCCAATACGCAGGTTATCCGCAGTACAAAGATGTTGGCGCTGCATAACTTCCCAAACCCTTTTCGCAATGTGACTACCATTTCGTTCCATCTTCCCAAGGGTGATGTGATTCACAGTTTTGTGGTAGTCGACACAAGTGGACGTGTTGTATATGAAATGGATACATCTTTGGCGAAACCCGGTCAGCATCATTTGCCGTTTGATGCATCGTTACTTGGTGCCGGAGTATACTGGGTTCGGTTGGTGACCAGCAGATCTGTCATTACTCATCCGATGGTGGTTGCCAGGTGAGTCTCATCAAACTATTTTGATCAACATTGCCGGTTCGGCATCAGGCTCTCACCTGGTGATGATTGTATGGTAAATCTCATTGGAGGACGACCAATTGGGTGGCAAAGGACTCCGGGCCACGTACAGCCAGCAAATAGATGCCTTTTGGCAGGTTGGTCACGTTGATGGAAACCTTGTTGCCATTATCTTGGAATGCCCCTTGCATGAAAACCACTTGCCGGCCAGTCATATCAATCAATTTGATATCTGACTGTTGTATAGATCGCACTTTGTATTCAACCCACAGCTGGTCACCAGAGGCAGGGTTCGGATAAACAACCAAAGAATTTTCGATGTGGAGATTACTTGTATGTTGTACATGATCCGGCGGTGTGCAAATATCTGGCAGAAAGGTGTTCTGGTCCAGGTCGAGATGGTCGATCAGAATGGATCTGGCAACACACGGCCTCTTTGCGGCAAAGCGTTTCATTGATTCGATTTCAGACTCCCAAATAGAGATGCTCTCAGGGTAATTCCATCGTTGAATGTGCATGGGCATCAGGGGCCTGATTACTGCTGCCAGTGAGTCTATAATGGATATGACCCTGTCGGTTGAGAAGGTGTTTTCAAGATGATAGGCAAAGCGTTTGGTATATTGGTCTTTAAATTCATGATTTTTCATCATGTTCCTGAATAGAAATGTAGCCCAATCGGGGTTTGGCCATGTTGAACTCCCTTCCAGGGTGCTGTGGGCATAAAAATCGCGTTCGTAGTCAATAAAGGCACCGTCATTATCGTAGTATATCCATCTCCAACGTCCTGTTTCGGTATGCGGCCTCCAAAAATCGACATTGTTTCCCGGCCAATCATACACAGCGATGTATTGTTTGGCGATGTTGTAGTCGATGAAGTTGGCCATGTCTATCTGTTTTTCCAGTTCTACATATACGTTTGGCTGGCTTACGTCATGGTGGCGGATAAAATTGAGCATCTCGCGGTAGGCTATGTTGCTTCCTTCCACCACACTTGAGCTGCCCGTCAGCAGGTCAACAGCGTCGGGGTCGGCTCCTTTGCGGTACTCCAGGTAGTATTTGTCGATCCGGTCGCGGATATTGTGAATGCCCCAGTATTCACCATTGATAAATACGATGGCTGGCTGGTATGACTGTGTTTCAATGTCGAGATGGCGGATCAGCACATGGCTGATGGCGTCATTCATGTAGCTGCTTTTGAAGTCCTGCCCGGAGTTTCGCAGGATAAGGCGGCGGAAGCTGGCTGCGGGTTGATCGGCAAAGAATGGATGGTGCATATAACCTTGTCCGTAGCTTTCACGGGCGTATAAACGCAACGACTTGATGGGCAGAGACCTGCTACCACCTCCATGAATGCGTATACCAATATTTTGCTGGAAAGTTGAGATGCCGTGGTAATTAAAAACGGTGAGCACAGCTGGTCTTTCCCACTCTGCACCCCTGTTATGGTAATTGCCGGTTCCCCAAACTGTTGGCCAGCCGGGATTCATTTCATTGGTTATTCCCGGCACATAGATACCGGTTTCGTGATCAAAGAAGTGTTTTACTTCCGTGGCAATGGAAACGACCGGGACACCCAGGTCTTCAAGGCACAGTCCTGTAAAATATGTTTTTGTGTAAATGGGTGAGACCGGTTCATTGTTGACAAAAAGTCTGGCCCTTACCACTGTGCCATGCCGTACAACCCTTGATGGTGGGCGCCATATCCAATGGTCGGGTGAATCATCCGGGTTTGTCGGTATGAATGATATCTCTTCTTCGGCAAGCAATCGATTTGGGATGAGAAGAGGGTAGCTATAAGCCAAGGCGTTGATCACAGGATGACTTCCATCCAGGGTG
>SKYG01000367.1 GCA_007128045.1 Bacteroidales bacterium
CTCCTTTGTCGTATTGTTCATCTTATTGATTGAACCCGGTGGTCGTGTTAGTGACTTCATTCTGTTATGTATGTTCATGTTCAGACCATAATTTGGGGGACAATTAAACCTTATTGTAAATGTTCCCCCAAGTATTGCTTCAGCTCATTCATGGAAGCCACCCAATCATATGCCAGTGGATTGATCTGTATCAATGTAGCCCCGGTCTCCTTGCTAATCAATTCCGCACTCCGCATATCATATTCCTCCTGAATAAAAATTACCGGCACAGAATAGGCACGAGCATCACGTATAATACGACTTAGCATGGCAGGTGATGGTTCTTTCCCTTCGTGTTCGACCGACACTTGTGTGAAACCATAGTCACGTGCAAGATATGTAAGTGCAGGATGATAAATCATGAAAGATTTCCTGGTTAATTTGTTCGAAAGTTCGACATACTCATTGTGCAACACCTCAACCTCAGACTCTAAGTCCGGATAATTCCTGTCAGCAACTTCTTCCAGGTGCGGATATACCTCAACAAGCGAAGATTTAATTATTGGAAGCAGCCTTCTCATAACCAACGGTGACATCCAGATGTGCGGGTCAACCCCCCCCTCATGTTTATGATCTCCATGATCGATCTCCAACCCCCTGATCAACTCTACATGATCAGAAAGATTTACCACCTTCATAGAGGGGTTCATCTCTCGCAAACGACCAATCCAGACCTGCTCGTATCCCAAATACCCAATACGCAGGTACATGCCGGAGTCTGACAACCTCTGAAATTGTTGAGGCGTGGGAGAGTAGGTGCCATGGCTGGCTCCCGGAGGTATCATCACATTTACATCCAATGCATTATCGGTTAATCGGTCAATAAAATAAGCAATCGGATGAATACTTACTGACATTATATTGCCGTCTTGTTGGTACTGACGCTCTGTGCATCCATGAATACAAATTACCAATAAACCGGATAATCCCACCCACATTATTGTGGACAACCTCCAAAATTGTGCGAACATGGTTATTCTATTAACGAATTGTGTTAGTAAATACGTCTTTCTGATTGATGTGTTCTTGTGTAACTCCATAAATATTTGCAACCGTGTTGCAAAGATAACATCTTATTTGATCCGGTGCAAGAATATCTACTGTTTTCATAACCTCACCTGCATGATTCAGGCCTCCAGTTTCGTATCGGAAGCCCTAAAACAGAATACGATGCAGGCGGCTTCCGGCACCTTGCATCTGACCTGCATTAAAAGCATGAATAATACAGGCTCCGAATCAATGTTCTATCCAAACTTGTATTATACTATAAAATCAGCGAAATTCGCATTCGCAATACATATACCTTTGAAGAACACAATAGGTCTACGTCATTTCGCAAAACCAAATATGCACAATGTTTAAATATCTTGGGCCGGGAATTTTGCTTGCCGGGGCCGCCATTGGGGGTTCCCACCTGGTTGCCAGCACACAGGCAGGCGCACACTTTGGCTGGTCGTTAGTCGGAATATTAGTTCTGATCAATCTGTTCAAGTATCCTTTTTTCTTATACTCCCAGCGTTATACTGCTGCTACGGGAGAAAATATTCTGCAGGGCTATCTTCGTTTGGGAAAGAAGTACCTGGTATTATTCTTTATCCTGAATATATTTACAGGCTTAATCAATATTGCTGGTGTGAGCATGATCACAGGCAGCCTGGCAACCAATTTTGGTATTCAAGGGGTCGGTATTCCGGCAATATCAGGTTTTATAATGTTGATTTGCCTTCTGATAATTGTTATGGGTGGTTTTTCCATGTTACGAAGTATTGGAACCACGGTGGTGCTGGTTCTGGGAATATCGACGATCATTGCCATGATCATAAGTATCATCAACGGACCGGTTGCTGACCCCGGTTTTGAAGGTGCCACACCATGGACTATGGCCTCATTCGGCTTTGTCATTGTTTTTATGGGATGGATGCCCGCCCCTATCGACGTATCTGTTTGGCCTTCCCTTTGGATGAAATCCCAGGAAAGTATAAGGCATAAAGCTGCATCCATGCGTGAAGCCATGATCGATTTCCGAGCTGGTTATTATGGATCGGTGTTTTTTGCTTTTGTCTTCCTGATCCTGGGTAAGATGGTAATGTATGGCAGTGGTACCGAATTATCCAGTCAAGGCTCTGTATTTGCCAGACAACTGATAGATCTGTATAGCCAGACAATTGGGCCATGGGCAAGGCCTGTTATCATCATAGCCGCTTTTTCAGCCATGTTCAGCACCAGCCTGACGACCATCGATGGCTATCCCCGATCTTTAGCTGCCTCTACATCCCTGCTTTTCAACTCAATCAGCATCTCAGCCAAAAGCATGCACAATATATGGATCATTGCCGGAGTAAGTTTAGGCTTTCTGATCGTCAATAATTTTGCTGACCGCCTGGGCGACATGCTTGCTCTGGCTATGATCGTATCTTTTCTGACCGCGCCCATATTTGCATGGTTAAATTATAAGATCATGTTTGGCGACAATGTGCCCAATGAGTTCAAACCAAAGCCTTGGCTGAAGGTATTATCCATATCAGGCATTATTTTCTTATCTGGGTTTAGTTTGGTATTTTTGTACTGGTATGTTGTGTTGCAATGATACAATCACAAGGAGCTATGCCTGAAACCATTATTACCGGAGATATGAAAATGTCTGATGTAATTGCATCGGACCAACGCACCATGGTGCTGATGCCCCGGTTTGGCATAGAAATGGGGTTTGGCGACAAAACTGTACAACAGATTTGCCAGGAACAAGCCATTCAGCTGGACTTCTTTTTGTTGATGGCAAATACCTTTCTTCACCAGGAGTACTTCCCCAATAAACGATTAAAAAATGTAGACATAAAGCTGCTGTTACTGTATCTGGCCAATGCGCATGATCATTATATTCAGGAAAAGATTCCACATTTAGAATCATTGGTTGAGAGGTTCATTGCGGAGTTGCCTCCTCTGGTCAAATCCCAATTGGAGAAATTCTTCCGCGAATATATTCGTGAAGTTGTGGATCACATTGAATATGAAGAAAAAACCGTCTTCCCCTATATCAAAGATCTTGTACAATATGTAGAACAGCATCCAACGGAAAAGATTTCCTTCAATTATAATATCAAAGAGTTTGAGGAAAAACACAATGATATTGAGGAGAAGTTGTCAGACCTGAAAAATTTGCTGATAAAGTATTTTCCATACGACAACAACCGATACCTGCGAATATTGATCCTCAACGAACTGTTCGACCTCGAACAAGACCTGATCAACCATGCGCGTCTGGAAGATAAAGTGCTGATACCAATTGTTGAAGAGCTGGAATCACTGATTACTGACAATAAGCATTTAAAACATGATACCAGCAGCATGATACTGCACAAACTTAACACCAACATACAGGTTGATCAGCTTGAGGTCAGCAACTCATGCAACCAGCTTTCTGTTCGCGAGGTTGATGTTTTGAAATTACTGGTGAAGGGATTTAGCAACAAAGAGGTGTCGAATACGTTGTTTATCAGCACACATACCGTTATGTCGCACCGCAAGAACATTTCCCGGAAATTGAATATCAGAAGTGTGGCAGGTCTTACAGTATATGCCATACTGAATGGCATTATCAGCATGGATGAGCTTACGTAAGCAGAACCTATATTCCCCGAAGGTACACACCTTCAATCATTGTTGCATCAAGTTGTGTGTTTTATGAAAATTGTGCATATTGCGGTATTGTAAGCCCTTAATAGAGTCTGTCAATAAAGTCAAGTGTCTTGGTCAGAATGTTCGAGATCAAGGCATGCGAAGTACGAAAATGCGGAGTTTACTTGTCGTAAATGAGCAATTTTCGGACGAGCATAACGCAGATATCGGACATTATGGACAGACACTAAATAATCAACAGAAACGAATCATCAACAAACCATATCATGTCAAAACCATTGATCAAAGCTGCCATAGCCTATGATTTTGATGGCACCCTGGTGCCTGGAAATATGCAGGAACACTCATTCATCCCCAAACTTGGCATTGCAAAGGAAGTGTTCTGGGCCGAAGCCAACAGGATGGCCCGGGAGCACGACATGGACGAGATACTGGCATACATGCAGTTGATGCTGCAGAAATCTGAGGAGAAAGGAATCCCTATACACCGGAATGATATCATTAATTATGGCAAAGACATCCGTTTTTTCCCAGGAGTGGAAACGTACTTTGACAGGATAAACACATATGCCCAAAAACAAGGGGTTCTTTTGGATCACCATATAATCTCATCCGGATTAAGAGAATTCATTGCAGGTACATCTGTTGCACATCATTTCCGTAATATATTTGCTTCCGGGTTTAAGTATGACAAAGAAGGGGTTGCTGTATGGGCAGCCCTGGCTATTAACTATACCAACAAAACACAATATCTATTTCGCATCAACAAGGGCATTGACAATGCCTATGACAACACCCTGATCAATAAATCAATGCCTGAACATGACCGTCCGATCCCCTTTTCAAGGATGATCTATATTGGTGATGGAGAAACCGATGTCCCAGCCATGAAAATGCTCAAATATCAGGGTGGGGCAACCATCGCGGTTTACAACCCAAAAGGCATAGCCACCAAAGAAAAGCCTTCTCCCAAGGCTCTCTGTGAAGAACTTATCAAACAAGACAGGGTAGACTTTATTGCACCTGCCGATTATACAGCAAACAGTTTCCTGGTAAACACCGTACAATTGCTGATAGACCGAATCAAGATTGAAGAAGCACTGAAGTCACGAACCACACCATAAATCGCCAAACAATGGATCAGAAGCCTCAAATAATGGATCAAAAGAATGATGTGGTGGCAAAAAATCCAAAAAGTTACTGCGAATTTGTCAATGATCTTCCATTAGATAACCCCCACCGGATGCATCACGACCTGGTTCATGGGTATGCCGTAACCAACGATAATGAACTCTTTGCCAGACTGATTCTTGAAATTAACCAGGCAGGTTTAAGTTGGCTTACCATCCTAAAAAAGGAAAAAAACTTCCGCAGGGCTTATTCCGGGTTCGATGTGTCCACTGTTGCATCCTATGATAACAAAGAAAGAGAAAGGTTGTTAAGTGATGCCGGTATAATTCGCAATCGTTTGAAAGTGGACGCAGCCATACATAATGCAGGGGTAATAGTTGGGTTACAGCATACGTACGGATCATTCAAAGACTGGCTCGACAGTCACCATCCAGGAAGCAGGGAGGAATGGACAAAACTATTCAGAGCAACATTCAAATTTACCGGTGGGGAGATCGTTAATGAGTTCATGATGAGTACCGGATACCTTCAGGGCGCACATATCAGTGCATGTCCGGTGTATGAAAAGGTTTTGCTTTCCAGGCCGAAATGGGTTACGGGTTAAACAGTACCTGATGCTATATGTTTGCCCGGCGATTCTGGAACCCGATTATAAATGAAACCCACATGACGAGCACGTCACAACAGTGACTGCATAAAATGTGAAAAATGAGCCATTAGTTGCAGCATTTCATCCAAATTTTTCGTATCGGGAAGTATCATCATGGAACAATTTCATAACCCCAAAAGCATATTCAAGTCATGAGACTCCTTAAAAAATTGCCAGATTTTCGCATACCTCTCATTTTCATCATTCTGACAATAACCGGATTTTCGGCTTGTGACAAAGAAATGGGTATTTTAGACAACGAGCCAAAACCTATCAAACTTACTACCGAACAGCAGCTACTGCTGGGAAACAGCTCCGATTTTTCTTTCGACCTATTTCGGGAAATCATAAATGAAGCCGATAAAACAGAGAATGTGTTTATATCTCCTTTAAGCATTTCTATTGCCTTGGCTATGACCTATAATGGTGCAGCAGGATCAACCCAGGCAGCCATGAAGAAAACCATGCAACTCCCGGATTTGTCGGTTAAACAAATTAACGAGGCCTACCTCAGTCTCAGAAATGACCTTCTGTCGGTAGATCCAAAAGTGATCCTGAACATTGCCAACTCAATATGGTACCGTGAAGGATTTGATGTTGAGGTTCCCTTTATCAATGCCAATAAAACATACTATGATGCTGAAGTCAGGGATCTGGACTTCGACCGACCTGATGCTGTTACCATCATCAACAACTGGGTGTCTGACAAGACAAACAATCTGATCGATAAAATCATTGAACGAATCACCAACCAAACTGTTATGATCCTGCTTAACGCCATTTACTTTAAGGGAGAATGGCGATACGAATTCGACAAGAGCGAAACCACATCACTTCCTTTTCACCTCGAAAACGGACAGCAAATTACTGTGCCGACTATGCGCCAGACTGGTTCGTTCAATTATTTCGAACACGAACTATTCAGTGTGGCAGAACTACCATATGGAAGAGGAAACTACAGCATGCTGGTGTTTTTACCCAATACCGGAAAAGAAGTTCATGAAATGGTCGAAGTTTTGAATAACAAGTTATGGTCAGAGATCACAGATGGTTTATCATTTTCGCGTATGCTGAACATACAACTGCCAAAATTCAGGTTTGAATTTGAACAGGAACTGAATGATGTCTTAATAAGCATGGGCATGGGAGTCGCCTTTAGTCCGGCACAAGCAGATTTCTCCGGCATCAATCCGCTTGAGCAGTTATTTATCAGCGAGGTGAAACATAAGGCTTTTGTAGAGGTTAATGAAGAAGGAACAGAAGCAGCAGCTGTAACTTCTGTTGTGATAGAACGCACCAGCGCCGGACCCAATACACCTAAAGCTTTTTTGGTTGACCGCCCATTTGTATTTGCCATCAAAGAGACATATACCAACGCGATAATTTTTGCCGGTAAAGTAATGGAGCCTGTTCTGGAATAACATACGGCCCGGATAATATTACCCGGGCCGTTAACCAAAACACATGAAATGCCCATGTCGAAGATCCCGATTGTTCGGAGACAATCATTTTGACACACAGGAGGATGATTGTTTTTCATGGGGGTCAAAGGTCGAAAGTCAAAGGAATAAAAAAATAAACAGATGAAGTTTTATATTGGAGAGTGGATTAAGGAAACGTTATAAAGCTTCCTGGCGTCTGTCCTATTTTCCAACTATACCTTTCAATTCGGAAGGAATCTCCTCGGCTGTTTCAGGTTTGCTCATAACGGAAATATCGAACACCATTGACACATGGTCTATTCTTGACTGCCTGACAACTTCAGTTTGATCAAAGGGCAATTCTTCAGCAGCCTCTTCAACTTTAACAGGCATACTGAGCATCCTGCCAAAAGAATCTATCACTGTAAGGGTTCTTCTATTGGTCTCTGCAAAAGAAAATGATGTAGAGAACATAATCATTGCGGTAGCTATTATTGCGATGGTTTTCATAACTTTTGTTTTTTATGGTTTGTAATTTGTTTGATTCTGCAAATAAACTATCCAATAACGTGCCAAACGTTCTTATTATTTGTTTTTCAGGGTTTTATAAAACTATTCATTGCCATTTGCTTTCCCTGAACATGCCATAAGATGTTTATTCTGTCCGCTTACACACGGAGAGTGTACGTTTTCGTACATTTTTTTGAGCAAATGGCCATTACATATACTTTTCTTTGCGAAGCAATGAAAGTTAATGATACTTTTGCATAATGAACCCGGAATTAAGTTTTGTAGCCATTGATTTTGAAACAGCTACAGGATACCCAAGCAGTGCCTGTGCGGTTGGAATTATTACCGTTGAACAGGGCATCATCACAGAATCATGGCATGCATTGATACAGCCTCCCGACAACACCTTCTGGCGCGACAATGTCAGGGTGCATGGTATAAATCCTTATGACACTTTATATGAACCGGATTTTTTTGAGATCTATCCGGACATCAAATCAAGGCTATATGGAAAAACCATAGTAGCACACAATGAGTCGTTCGATCGCAGGGTACTATCGCACTCTATGCAGTTTTATGGTTTGCAATATGCTGACCTGAACATACCCGACAAGTGGGAATGTACCCTGCGTATATACCGGCAAAAAGGCTTCAGACCTGCGGGCTTGAAAGCATGTTGTTACCAGCTGGGAATAGAATTAAATCACCATAATGCCATGTCTGATGCCCTGGCATGTGCAAAATTGTATTTGAGGGCTGGTGAACTATAGTGACAGATCAAGAGAATTAACCGCAGGGACGCGAAGTTTCACGCAGTTCGCAAAGGAAAATGAAGACGCAAAGAAATGTCTTGCGACATTTTGGACAGGTCAAGCCCTGTCCCTACAGATCAACGGATCAACCATAGACCCCAAACAGATCAACAAATCAACCACTTTAAACCTTAAACCTTAAACCGACCTTCAGACTTTCAGACTTTCAGACTTTCAGACCTTTACTGTACCAACCTGGAAATCTGATCAACGGGCAGGGTGTTGGCCATTTCGACGACGACATTCTCTTCAGGAATCCCTTTATAATTGAGGGTAAGCAATGAGGAGCCAAATGGCACTTGTATATCCCATGATACCTGTCCGTCACTTCCTTCACTTTTTTGCAGCAAAGAGCGGTAGTTGCCCACCCTGATTCTCTTTTGGTTAGGGTCACTCCCAAATAGCGGCAATGCAAGAATGGTGTTGATACCGGCAAGCAGTGGGGAGTCGGCGATGACCTGCACATTCACAGAAGCATTTTCATCAGAAGTATAGCTTCTGTTTACATACAGTCCGGCAAAACCCATAGAAGCTGATCCCACCTGATCGTCAGCCTCCTTATATCCCATATTGCCCATATTTGAAGGAAGTAATTTCAGAATCTCTTGTCCAATAGCCAGGTCGACCTCATTCATAGCCTGTTGTAATGCAAAACGCGCTGCTTCAAGATTTCCGGCATTATATGCTGATTGGGCTTCGTCAAGTCTTTTATCAACGTCTTGGGCCGCCACAAAAAAAGCAAAACTGGTAGTAAGAAAAGTTACCAGCACTATAAACAGGTGTTTACTAATTGATTTCATTGCTCTCCAAGTTTTTGTTTGATGGTTTGAATGTTAAAATTGGCTGCCGAGGACATGAATTCGGTTTCGGTCTCATAATTTACTCCTCGCAAAATAAAAACCGATGATTGTCCGAATGGCACACTCAGCATATATCCGTCGTAATCATCGTAACTAATATATGCGTTATGTTCTTGAAAACGAATTTGTTTATGGTTTGTCTCATCGGTACTCTGTGCGTACATACCGCTGGCTGCTGCAAGACCCGCAATGCCAAACAGGCCGGAGTCACTACCAACCGACACCGCCAACTCCAGGTCATCGCCCCCGGAGTACCTTCGTTCGATAACCAAACCGACAAAACCAATTCCGGTACTACTTACCCTGTCGCTTTCAGCATCCACATTTAAAGAGCCGACTGATTCGGGCAGCGACTCCAGTACATTTTTTCCCATTTCGAGCTCCACACCCCACAATGCTTGCCTCAGGGCCGACTTTGATGCGGTGTAATTACGGGAAACAAAAGATGAACGTGCTTCGTCAATATGAAGGCTTACATCAGGCACAGATTGTGAAAGTCCCGTACCCCTGCGATTTCGACCGGTAACAGGATCAATTTCATCCCCTCCGGATGGCTTTGCCTTCTCTTCTTCTTTGCCAAAGATCTCTTCAATGGCTTTTTTCTCTGCCTCTTCCTGTATCCGGCGCAACAGCCTGCCCTGGCTATATACTTCAGATATCCCTGAAAACAGCAGTAAAAAAGAAAAAATCAAATAAGATGAACGTTTCTTCATGATACATGGTGGTTTAAATTTACCTTCAAATTTAGCCAAATTATATAGTTAATTCAACAGGCAAAATAAAAAAAAGTAAGAAAACCGATAGGGTAAAACACCAGGATAACGATCTATACAGTATAAAGCAAATTATGAGTCCTAAACCTTTTAATACATAACACCATGAAAAACCTATTTTTAATCCTTTTCACATTCGGGTTATTGATCCCCACAGCACCTTTAAAGGCTGACCCTCTTTCTGATATGAGCGGTTATCATACCATTAATGGTGTGGTTCGTGATGCCAGGACACACAGGAATATTGCGTTTGCCAGTGTATATTTGCCAGGCACTTCCATCGGTACTGTTGCCAATCTTGACGGAGCGTTCACCATCAAAATTAACAAGTCGCTCGATTTAGATAAGTTTTGTATCTCACACCTTGGCTACCGTGTTGCAGAATATCCTATAGAAGAAAACCTGGGAGAAGGTAAAGTCTTTACACTAAATGCACATTCAGTAGATTTGCCTGAAGTAATTATTCGTCCAACCGACCCCAGAGAACTGGTGCAGACTGCGATTAACAAGATAGCTGAGAACTATCCCATTGAGCCACATAAACTTACCGCCTTTTACCGCGAAGCCATCAGGCAAAGAAGGGATTACGTCTCAATATCTGAAGCCATTGTAGACATCTACCAGGCCCCATATGCATACTCTTATGAGTCAGATCGCATGAGAATCGTCAGGGGTCGTAAAAGCGGTGATGTAAAAAAAGCCGACACCCTTGTCGTTAAGTTGCAGGGAGGCCCGCACGTATCCATGTTGCTCGACATTGTTAAAAACCCCAATGTCATACTCGACAGGGAAAGCTTGAATTATTATGAATACGAATTTCTGGATATTGTCAAAATTGACGATGAAACAAATTACGTGATTGGTTTCAAACCCAGAGTAATACTTCCATTCCCCCTTTATGAAGGAAAGCTATATATTTCTGTCGAAAACCTGGCCCTAACAATGGCTGAGTTCAGTCTTGACTTGTCGAACAGACAAAAGGCGGCACAAAACTTTATTTTAAAAAGACCTGCCGGGTTGCGTTTTACACCCCTGAACACAAATTATCTGGTCACCTACAAACAAATTGATGGCAGATACCACGTCAACTATGTAAGAAGTGAGCTGGAGTTTTTTGCTGACTGGCGTCGCAGGATTTTCCGTACAAATTACAATGTGATGGCAGAAATGGCCATTACCGACAGACAATCCGAAAATGTTGACAGATTCTCTGTTCGTGAATCATTCAGGCCAAATACCATCTTAGCCGATATGGTACCCGTATATTTTGAAGATGAATTCTGGGGCAACTACAACTACATTGAACCAGAAGAGTCGATCGAGTCTGCCATACAGAAAATTAACCAAACATTTGACAGGTAGTCTGTTGCCTGCAAGACACCCATAAACCGGAAAGCATGCTATCCCACTTTACATGGAATTGCTGCTTTCCGGTTATATCAGATACATTAAATAGTCTTTAATAGCTGAACGAACCAATGAATTCGTATCTTTTGGGTAACTTTGAACCATAGAACCCGTTCAGCATGAAGCTCAACAAAAGTGTTTCAGCACTGCAAAGACAGATTAAAAATGGTGACATTAAAGCGTTTGAGACGCTTTTCAGGCAGTATTATGCCAAACTTTGTATGTATTCAAACAGTATCGTAAAAGATATGGATGCCGCTGAGGAGATTGTTCAGGATTTTTTTTACAATTACTGGAAGAACAGAGAATCCATGACTTTCAGGATATCGTTAAAGTCGTATATGTACAGAGCCATCAGGAACAATTCCCTGAAATACCTGGAACATCTTAACATCCGGCGCAGGTATGCTGAACAGCAAATGACAGGTGCTACCGAAACGAAACAGTTTAGTCTATCTGACGAACTGGATGCAAAAGAGCTTGAAAGAATTATTCAGGAAACACTGAAGGAGCTGCCGGGAAGAAGCGCTGAGATTTTTAAAATGAATCGTTTTGATGGGATGAAATATCATGAGATTGCACAAAAACTATCTATCTCGGTAAAAACGGTGGAAGCCAATATGAGCAAAGCGCTTCAGATATTCAGAAATAAACTGAAGCATTACAATCAATAAACCTTGTAAGAGACCCGATATTGTTCAGAACATGACACAGAAAGCAACTAATAAGAATATAGTCGACACTGACAAAGCCTGGGAAGTAATGTACTCGCGGCTTGAAAAAGACGGTCTTATTGAGGAACACATGACCCATCATGAAATATCCATGTTTCAGGCAATTCCGTTCTGGATGAAATGGGCCGCGTCATTTCTTGTCTTGATAACCACAGGCGTTTTGATGTTTTCCATATTAACCACCAATAACAAGTACCAGACCCTTACCAATAAGGAAAATAACACTATGATCCAGGTGTTACAGGATGGTTCGATAGTATATCTGGCCCACAACTCCACCCTCACCTATCCATCGCGGTTTAACAGAAAACAACGCACTGTATCCCTGCATGGTCAGGCATTTTTTGACATTCAACACAATCCCGACAAACCTTTTTTCGTTGACACTGAAACCATGAGCGTTAAAGTATTGGGGACAACCTTTAACATTAAGTCTGATGACACCGGATTATTCGAAATACTGGTAGAGGATGGCCTGGTCGAAGTTCAAAAAAGAATACCCGACGGGCAAAGAATGGAGGTAAGGAGTGGCGAACTTTTGCGGGTATCTGACGATACATTTTACAAGGCTGCAGCCCGCGATATGACCGCATCCTCATGGAGAACAACCAGGATGCAGTTTAAAGACGAAACCCTCGAAAATGTATTATCCGTAATTAGCCGCAATTATAACACCAACCTTTACATAGAGCATGCCAGTCTTAGAAGTCGCAGGCTAACCGTTACTTTTTATAACAACACCCTCCCAACCATCATTGAATTAATTTGTTTATCGATGGATCTTGAAGTGGAGGAACATCCGGATACTGGCATATTATTCAAACCTAAAACATGATCCATACTGCACCATACAACAGGTCAAACCATTATGTGCATGCATACGGGTTTCCTGTCATGATGGTGAGGTTTGCAGTTGTTGCTCTTGTGATGGTTTTTCTTTTACCTGCCTCCAAGGCCAGCCCGCAAACAGATGTTTTCGAACAACAAATTACCTTACCCCGGCAGCAAACAACAATTTATGATGCATTAAGTCAACTGACCAGGCAATCCGGATTTTTTTTTATTTATGACAGCGACCTGATCAATAATGATCAACGTATCAGGTTGTCATCTTCAACACAAAACTTACGGTTATGGCTCGCAACTATCCTTGATGATCCGGGTCTTAAGTACAAAATTATTGAAAACCATATTCTGATCTATCGCCCAAAAGAACAAGTATCAGAAGAAACCGTAACCCGACCTGACATAGAAACTCCTGAACACGTCATAATCAGAGGTAGGGTACTCGACCAGGAGACCAAATCTCCATTGCCATACGCAACCATCATCATCCCCGATAAAGGCCTCGGAGTGGCTTCAAATATGAATGGTGTTTTTCAGTTCAGGCTACCTGCCGACTTTATACATACCTCGGTAAAGGTATCATATTTAGGATTTAAAACCCGTTTGCTTCCCATAGAGCTGATGGTTGATAACAATATAGACATTTTACTTGAAGCAGACTATATTTCTATGCAGGAAGTCATTATCAGACATTATGACCCAGACGAAATTGTCAGAAAGGCTATTGCGAATCGCGATCAGAACTACAGCGATGAACCGGTATACCAGATGAACTTTTACCGGGAGGGAGTTATCTATAATAATAAGCTTTTAAATTATTCCGAAGCCATCTTTAAGGTGTTTAAATCGGCCTATAACAACCCTTTCGACAACGATCAGGTAATGTTAATGAAGTCGCGAAACATCAGCAATACAGATCATACCGACACCCTGATCATGAAAATAAAAGCAGGCGTCAGAAGTGCCCTTGAACTAGACATCATGAAAACACTTCCCATGTTTCTCGACATGGAATTTCTTCATGAGGTGGAGTTTTCGAGGGTTGACCTTGTAGCTAAAGATTCAAAGATGGTGTATGCCATCGAATTTGAACAAATAAAAACTACCTACCTTCCTATATACAAAGGCGTTCTCTATATAGACATGGAATCGCTGGCTATTTTACAGGCAGAATTTGAGGTTCACCCGAAATATCTCAACAGATCAAAAGATATATTTTTGGTCAGACAAAGCCGACGGTACAATGCCAATTTTGACCGCATCGCCTATTCTGTGAGCTATCAGGAGCACAATGGCCGCTTCCATTTAAGCCATGTAAGGGGCGAGCTGGAGGTGAGGTTCAGACCCAGAAACAGAATTTTTAGCAGGCCCTATTACGGATTTCTGGAAATGGCTGTTTTTGGAATTGACGATCAGAATGTGAGTCGTTTTAGCCGCAGGGAAACCCTAAGAACAAACACCACCTTTGCCGACGAAAATTTTGGTTATGACTACGAATTTTGGGGAGAATACAACATCATCCCACCCGAACAGGAGATTACCGATGCCCTGACAGAGATCAAATCAAAGATCGAAAGCATAACGCCACTTCTACCTTGACTGTTTTTTTATTCCCCGCAGATACATCGACACGTCAACAAGTGATCCCTGAGCTGAACACAAAAAAACAAAATATCAACTATAAATGAACCAATAAAGCTTCAGCCTGTTATATAACCAAAGCCATAATACCAAAACCAATGAGACAAATTGTAGCCTTTTTTTTTATGTTGATGAATTTGCCAGTACTCTTTGCCCAAAGGCCAACTCATGTTCCAGGAGGTAGCGAGCCTGTTGATTTTTTCGAATCGCCCGCGAACATTGTGGTATACATCATCATTCCGGTAATCGTAGTTGTTTTGTACATAGTATGGCGTAAAAAGATTCAAAAAGAACGACAATCACCAACCACTAATCCAAAAGAAAAAACAGGAGACAACAAACAATGAAGAAACATTTTGTAAAGATCATAGCCATCGAACATGTCACCCACGATACCCTTCGGATCGAAACTGAAAAACCATCAGAATATACATTTGTACCCGGGCAGGCAACAGATATTGCCATCAACAAAAATGGCTGGCAGGATGAAAAAAGACCATTTACTTTTACATCCCTCCCTTCAGATAAAACACTCGAATTTATCATTAAAACATATCCCGCTCATGATGGAGCCACAGATAAATTACTGGATATGGTTACTGGCGACGAATTAATCCTTCATGAAGTATTTGGTTCAATCAGGTACCAGGGCGAAGGTGTTTTCATTGCCGGTGGTGCTGGGGTAACCCCTTTTCTCGCCATGCTTCGTGACCTGAAGCAGAAAAACGTATCTCACAACAACAAAATGATCTTTGCCAACAAAACTCAAGCCGACATCATCCTTGGCGAAGAACTGTCAGAGCTGCTTGATGGAAGAGTCGTTCATATATTATCGGAAGAAAAGACAGAAACATACCCTTATGGCATAATCACAAAAGATTTCCTTCAATCACACATCAATGATGTGAGCCAATATGTGTACGTATGTGGCCCCATCCCCATGATGGAAGCTGTTGAAAAACAGTTGGCAGAAATTGGTATCCCTTCAGACAATGTAATAAAAGAAGGCTGGTAGCAGCCAGTACCATCATAAAAACAATCATACGGCGAAAGTTTGTATTTTTACACTGTTTTGAATAATAGTGAAAAATATGACTGCCCTACTCCCATTACTGCTACTTCTGCTTCTATCGGCTTCCTGTCTGGCACAAACAGTCCCGGCAAGGATCATCTCATTAGCCCCCTCACTGACTAAAAGTCTCTATTATCTGGGTGCTGAAGACCTGGTGGTCGGGCATACAAACTTTTGTCATATTGCAAAAGATGATCACAAAGAAATTGTTGCATCCGCTGTGACTGTAAACCTCGAAAAGGTTATCGCCCTTCGCCCTGACCTGGTGGTGACAACCGCCATGACCAATCCCGAAACCATCGCAATGTTTCAAAGAGCCGGAATAAAGACAGAAGTATTTCAAACACCCCGGTCTTTTGACGAAATCTGTACGCAGTTTGAGATGCTGGGCAATATCACTGGTACTTCAGAAACAGCCAGTAACATCATATACAATGTAACAAAAAGGGTGAACGAAATCAGGGCGTCACACAACTACCATACACCTCCGGCTTACTTTTTTCAGATTGGGTCAAAACCACTATTTACGGTTTTGGAGAACACTTTTATGGATGATTATATCACTTTTTCAGGAGGAAGAAACATTGCTGCCGGATTTACCAGGGGCACCATAAACCGCGAGTTTGTACTGATGAAGAATCCGGATGTAATCATCATCGTGAATATGGGAATTTCAGGAGAGGAAGAAAAGAAAATATGGGAAAGTTATCCCTTTCTCAACGCCGTGAAGAATAAAAAGATTTTCTTTGTAGAGTCGGATATGGCCTCTACACCCAATCCACCCGACTTTTTAAGTACATTGGAATCTATCCGGGAACAACTTGAACCAGGCTGGTGGAAAGATTGAATCTTTTTGACTTTCGACTTTCGACTTTTGACAAATTTTAAACTGATGATAAAGAAACACCTCAGATGGTCATGGTTTACGCTGGCAATTTTATTGCTGGTGGTACTATCTGCGGTTTTCTCTCTGAGCATGGGTGAAGCTTCCATCTCACTACGCGACATTATCCCGATAATCCGGGCAAAAGAAGGCATGGAGTATTTCATCCTTACGCAAATCAGAATTCCCAGGATCATCCTGGCCATTGCCGTGGGAGGTTCTTTGAGTTTGTCGGGGGCCATTCTGCAAGGTATTTTCAGGAACCCTCTTGTTGAACCTTACACGCTGGGCATTTCAGGGGGTGCTGCGCTTGGTGTGGCACTGACGATAGTAATGGGGCTGCATGTAACCATCGGCGCATATATTCTGCCAGTGGCAGGTTTTATTGGTGCCATGACAACAATCCTGCTCGTAAGCATTCTTGGGTTTCTCCGGGGTGGAACAGACCTTAACAAGATGCTTCTCATCGGTGTGATGATCAGCTTTGTCGCGTCATCCTCCATGATGTTTTTGATGTCAGTAACCACAGCTGAAAGTCTGCACGGAATCGTTTTCTGGATCATGGGATCACTTGATGAACCCAATAAGATGCTTGTCCATATTACCCTGTATGCATCCATTGCCGGACTGGCCATCAGCTACCTCTTTGCCCGCCCGCTTAATGCCTTACGTCTGGGTGAAATAAAAGCCAGCTACCTGGGGATAAATAGCAAGACAACCATCCGTATTCTGTTTCTTGTGGCGTCATTGCTGACCGGCATCTGTGTTTCCGTTGCCGGAGTAATCGGCTTCGTCGGCTTGGTCATACCCCATCTGATACGGCTCATCGCTGGCTCAGATTACCGGTATATGTTAATCGGCTCATTCCTCGGAGGTGGATTGTTTCTCATCCTCAGCGATGTGATTGCACGCACCATCATATCCCCCAATGAACTGCCAATAGGTATCATAACTGGCATGGCAGGGGGATTGTTGTTTATCATCGTATTGAGCAAATTTAGAAGCAGGAGGGAACATGGTGTCTGATTATCTGATTATTGAGAAGCTGCGTTGCGGCTACGGCAATGTATTTAACCTGCAAGCAGTGTCTATTACCCTTAACAAAGGTGCATTTGCAGGGATCATCGGCCCCAACGGCTCAGGAAAGACTACCCTGTTTAAAGGGATTTCCGGCAGCTTGCCCGTAAAATCAGGTGCAATATCGCTGAATAATACGAACCTGAACAATTTAAAGCCCGTTGAAAAGGCACGCAAAGTGGCTGTGGTTACACAATATCCGGATGCTGCCGGAATAGCTGTAGAAGATTATGTGTTGATGGGACGACTGCCCTACCGTGAAACATTTCAGTTCTTTGAAACACAAAAAGACCATGATATTGCAGAAAAATACATGCGCCTTACCGGAATTATCGATCATAAAGATAAACTCATGACACAATTAAGCGGTGGTGAACAACAGCTGGCGGCCATCGCACAAGCATTGTCGCAAGAGCCGGAATTGCTGCTGCTTGACGAGCCCACCTCTCATCTCGACATCACTCATCAGGTGCAAATCCTCAATCTGTTACAGCACCTGAACCAGGAAATGAACCTTACCGTGCTGATGATCATACACGACCTGAACCTGGCTGCCGAGTATTGCGACTACCTTATAATGATGGACAAGGGCAGTATATTTACCAAAGGAACACCTCATGAAGTACTGAACTATCAAAATATCGAACAGGTGTACAAAACAGTAGTTGTCACACAAAATAATCCCCTGTCAGGAAAACCCGCCATCTTTCTCGTGTCGGATAACATCATGAAGAATCAGAAGAAGCACCATGATGCGCCTCCTCCGACTTTCGACCTGTGACCTCCGACTTTCGACTTGTGACTTATGACAGACCTACCCTTATTTAGAATGAGGCTAAATTGCTGTTAGTAAATGTTAAATGAGCGTTTATACCCCCTCATTTTCCGTATTTTTACGTGGTTTTATACCTACACACATAAACATATATAAACCTGTTGTAAGGTATTGCCAGTTAATCATTCATTAATAGATTTTTCATGCCAGAATCATATGTTTGCTCAATAAAATTGTTACGTCAGACATTAATGCTTTTTATGATTATATTCATTATTAGCCTGAATTAAAAGCATGCATAACCCAGGTTAGTTCGTTTGGTCTTTTTAAATAAAATATGTTACACTTTAATGCAATTGAATAAATTATGGATTACTTACTAAAGCGTTCAACTATCATTACAATCTTTTGCCTTTATATTGGCTATGCTGCATCGGCACAGGTTGTTAACAACTGGCGAGGGCCAGACAGAGACGGCAAATATCCTGATACCGGTTTGTTGAAACAATGGCCCCAAGACGGGCCTGACATGCTATGGGCCTATGAAGATCTGGGAAAAGGATTTTCTTCAGCAGTGGTTCACAATAACAGAATATATGTTACCGGAGTAGAAAATGATGACGGGTTTGTTTACGAACTTTCCATGGACGGAGAACTGCTCAGAAAAATTCCATACGGCAAAGAAATGGTAGAAAGCTTTCCCGGATCGAGAAGTACACCGGCAATTGCTGATAACCTTTTGTACATGGCTACTGGTGTTGGGAAACTTGTATGTATCAACTTAAACTCCGCACAACAGGAATGGTCATGGGATTTATTTAATGACTTTGATGGAGAGAACATCCGGTGGGGGTTGACTGAGAACCTAATTATAGATGGCGATTTGGTCTATTGCAACCCAGGCGGAAAAAAGAACAACGTAATTGCCCTGAATCGCTTTACAGGAGAACTAATATGGAGCAGCGAAGGAAAGGGTGAGTTGTCGGCCTATGGCTCTCCATTGCTGATCACTCATAATGGCCGGAAAATACTGGTTAGCATGCTGCAAAAATACATTCTTGGACTTGACCCTGAAACCGGGAATCTACTGTGGCACTATCCTTTCAGCAATCAGCATGAAGTGCACCCAAATACGCCAATCTATCACAACGGCAGCCTATACTGTTTTAGCGGTTATGGCAATGGAGGCGTAAAACTTAAGTTAAGCCATGACGGTTCAAGTGTTGAAAAAGAATGGTTTAACTCAGATTTAGACAACCAAATGGGTGGCGCAGTATTGGTTAACGGAACTATTTATGGCTCTGGCCAAAGAAACAGAAACTGGTTTTGTATAGACTGGGAAACCGGTGAAACATTGTATCAATCAAGAGATGTGGATATTGGCACCGTCATCTACGCCGATGGTATGCTGTATGCATACACACAAAGAGGGGAGTTGGCTCTTATTGAACCCTTGAAGGGAAGCTTCAGACTGGTGAGCCAAACACCCATTGAGCTGGGGTCAGAACAACATTGGGCACATCTGGTGATTGACAACGGCATCCTTTATGTCAGACATGGCAATGCCCTGATGGCTTATGACATTAAAAAGTAAGTTGAATTGTTGAATTGTTGAATTGTTGTAGGGACTGGGCCTGTCCGAATAATTTGTTGATTTGTTAATCTGTTGATTTCTTGATCTGTTGGTTTAATAAGGTAACACCAGCACATATCAAAAAAATCATTTGATTGTACAAAATCCGAAATCATCATTGTATGAAAAGTTCTGCTTTATTGATCATTTTATTTTTATGCTTCAGTTTTTTTGCCACCGCTCAGACATACAACAACTGGAGAGGTCCCGACCGCGATGGAAAATACCCGGAAACAGGCTTGCTGAAGCAATGGCCTGCTGGTGGCCCTGCCATGCTTTGGGCCTTTGAAGGCCTGGGCAGGGGATTTTCGTCTGCTATCCCGGCAAACGAAAAGATTTATGTTACTGGCATGGAGGGTGATATCGGGTTTGTTTATGAGCTATCAAAACAAGGACAATTGCTCAGAAAATTCCCTTATGGACAAGAAATGGGAGGCAATTACCCGGGGTCACGAAGCACACCTACTGTCGCCGGAAACCTCATGTATATTGCCACTGGTGAAGGAACGCTGGTGTGTATTGACTTAAGCACAGGCACAGAAAAATGGTCCAGAGACCTGTTCAATGAGTTCGACGGGAAGAACATTCGCTGGGGTTTTACCGAAAACCTCATTATTGATGGAGATATTATTTATTGCGCTCCTGGCGGCAAAAAAAATAACATCATTGCCTTGCACCGGATTACCGGCAAACTCATCTGGAGCAGTGAGGGCAAAGGTAATCTCTCTGCCTACTGTTCCCCATTGCTCATCAATCATGGTGGCCGGAAAATACTTATAAATATGATGCACAGCAATATTGTCGGACTGGATGCATCAACAGGCAGGCTTTTATGGTCGTATCCATATGCCAACCAGCGCAACATTCACCCGAATTCACCCATATATTACGACGGTTACCTGTATTGTTTCAGCGGATATGGAATGGGGGGTGTACAACTTAAACTGAGTGCCGATGGAAACAGCGTGAGCAAGCAATGGTTCGACAAGAAACTTGACAACCAGATAGGTGGTGCGGTGCTCCTTGACGGGTATATATATGGCTCTGGAAATAGAAACAGATTCTGGTATGCTATTGATTGGCAGACAGGAGAGTCCGTCTTTGAAACAAGGGATATCGACATCGGCACTGTTATCTATGCCGATGGCATGCTGTATGCATATACCCAACGGGGTGAGCTGGCGTTGCTGGAGCCACAAAACGGAGGATTCCGTGTCGTCAGTAAAACCACCGTCGAACTGGGATCCGACCAGCATTGGGCACATCTGGTGATTGACAACGGCATCCTTTATGTCAGACATGGCAATGCCCTGATGGCTTATGACATTAAAAAGTAAGTTGAATTGTTGAATTGTTGTAGGGACTGGGCCTGTCCGAATAATTTGTTGATTTGTTGATCTGTTGATTTGATGATTTGTTATCATATTGACCAAACTATGACTGAGGCTTAATATATGCACCGTACTCTGAGGTATCTTCCAATAATTATAATTATTACAGGCACATCTGCGATATTTTGGTGGCTGTTAAATGACCCTACCAGCGATTTGGGTCTTTCCGTTCCTGGTAAGGATGCATATACTGAAACACAGGGCATTGCAGAAGATATTTCTATTGGAGAGTTTTTCGACAGGTATTCTGGCGGAGAAAGCACACTGAATGAATCCTGGCCCGTTTTCAGAGGAGTTTACGGCGATAACATTTACCGCTCAGACATAAGCCTGATTGATCGTTTTAACGACCAACCCCCTGACATATTATGGTCGGTCGAACTAGGCGAAGGACACGCTGGCGCAGCGATTTACGAAGGGCTGGTATATATCCTGGATTATGATGAAGAGCTTCGTGCTGATATGTTACGGTGTTTCGACCTGGTTTCCGGCGAAGAGATATGGCGACGATGGTACAATGTATTAATAAGAAGAAACCACGGCATGTCAAGAACTGTTCCGGCGGTTACCGAAGATTATATCCTTACAATCGGTCCCCGTGGTCATGTAATGTGCGTTGACAGGCTTTCAGGCGATCTGCTATGGGGCATTGATCTGGAAGTGGAATATGGCACGGAGATCCCGCTATGGTACACCGGACAATGTCCTTTGATCGACAACGACATAGCCATCATTGCTCCCGGAGGCAGGGCGCTCATGATCGGAGTAGATTGTGCAACAGGCGAGGTATTATGGGAAACGCCCAATCCAAACAACTGGAAAATGTCGCACTCTTCGATCGTACCATATACACTCAATGGACAAAAAATGTATGTTTACAGTGCCACTGGTGGCGTTGCAGGTATAGCCGCTGAGGGCCCGGATGCCGGCAAGGTGTTATGGGAAAGTTCACTTTGGAACCATCCCGTAGTGGCAGCATCGCCAGTATGCATGCCCGATGGCACCATCTTTCTCACCGCTGGTTACGGAGCAGGAAGTTCATTGCTGCAATTACATGAACACCATGAAGGCTTCGACGTAGAGGTGTTACAAAGTTTTCGTCCGGGTGAAGGCTTGTCAAGTGAACAGCAAACACCCATTCTTATTGACGGACACCTTTTTGGAGTACTTCCAAAAGACGCGAGAACCCTTCGAAACCAGATGGTATGTGTAAAGCCCGATGACCCCACAGAAATAGTATGGTCAAGTGGCCCCACCGCACGATTTGGCCTTGGACCATATATCCTGGCAGATGATAAGTTTTACATCCTTGACGATGATGCAACATTTATTATCATGCAAAAAAGCACCAGCAGGTATATTGAACTTGACAGGGTGAAATTATTTGACGGACATGATGCCTGGGCACCCCTGGCCATTGCAAATGGATATATGGTGCTGAGGGATTCCAAAACCATGATTTGTATCAATCTGTCAAAATGAATATGCCCGTTAATTTGCTCACAAAAAAATCACTGTAATGAATAAAAGATGGATACATATAATTCTTCTCCTGGCGGTAGGCCTGATTGCTGTGATTGTAATTGCTGATTATTTATCCACCAGGCCTGGCAAAAGGCCACCCAATCCATTCGCCTTCGATGTATCAGACTATGAATCTGTGGAGGAAAGCCTGATCAGTCACCGCGAAACCCGGCAAATCAGAATCACAGACACAAAAGCCGTTCATATTGCCAGCAACGAAAACAACATATTTTTGCTTACCGCCGGTTACCTGCAGACACTTACTCCAAGAGGAGAAGAGATAAACAGTATATCGCTGGGACAAGCTGCAACTTCTCTGTTTGCTTTTCCAGATAACAGCGTGATTATAGCTTTTGAAAACTACCTGGAATACTACAGCGCTGAAGGGAATCTGCTTCACCGGTCAGACTCTGCACCTGACAATGCACTTTTTACTGCTGTAAGCACTATGGAGAACAGGATCTATGTGGCAGATGCAGGAAATAACCAGGTGGTCGTATATGATCTGGCATTAAAATATCTCGACACGTTTAAAGGAGAGTCAGGAGTGTCTACCCTGCATGGGTTTATCCTTCCCAGCAGACACTTTGATATGGCAGTAAATGCAGATAACGAACTCTGGATCGTGAACCCAGGCTTACATTATATACAGAATTATGCTGCCGACGGAAGATTCAGACGACAGTGGGGCAAACCATCGTTTACACCTGAAGGATTCAGCGGCTGTTGCAACCCTTCGTATATCACGTTTTTACATGACGGACGGTTTGTTACCAGTGAAAAAGGCCTGGTACGCATCAAAATATATAAGGAGTCAGGGATACTTGAATCAGTAGTAGCATCACCGGAAGCCTTCAAAAATGGACTCAAAGCACCGGCCATAGCAACATTGGAAAACGACATTGTCGTAGCACTTGATTTTGACAGAAGTATGATTCGTATCTTTGAACCCAAATAGATTGTTGAATCGTTGAATCGTTGAATTGTTGGGGTGTAGGGGTGTAGGGGCGTATTGAATACGCCCATTGAATACGCCCATTGAATACGCCCAGAATTGTTGAATTGATGAATTGTTTTGGGATATTTGGATTGATGAATATGTTGTAAAATGATTTTATAATGAACAGAAGGAAATTTTTTGAAGAGATCATACGGTATGTAATTCTGGCTATTATCGGAATTGTATCAGGGGCAGCGTTGATCAAAGGACGCAACGTGCAGGCCGGAAGCTGCCCGCCGGATATGATCTGCCAGAGGTGCAGAAAAGTCAGTGAGTGTACATTACCTGAAAAAGAGTTGTAATGAAAAAGACCCATAACCGGAGGGAGTTTATACGCAGTTGCTCCCGCTATTCCCTTGGAATAGCGCTGGCGGGAGTTACCGGATATGCTTTAAAAGATGCCACTGCCTTGCAGTGGGTTTGGCAGGTAGATCCGTTTAAATGCACCTACTGTGGTCGTTGTGCAACACATTGCGTGCTCAACCCGTCGGCTGTAAAATGCGTACATGCCTATGCCCTTTGTGGCTACTGTGATCTTTGTGGAGGATACCTGAAACCCGGGCATATAGACCGTGACACTGCTGCAGAAAACCAACTCTGTCCAACAGCTGCCATAGAACGTAAGTTCATCGAAGAACCATATTATGAGTACCGGATAAACGAAGACCTTTGTATCGGTTGTGCCAAGTGCGTTGAAGGATGTTCAGCCTTTGGCAATGGGTCACTGCATTTGCAAATCAGACATAATTTATGTGTCAACTGTAACGAATGTGCCATTGCAAGGGTATGCCCTTCTGATGCTATTAAACGCGTTCCAGCATATGACCCGTACCTGGTAAAGGGGAGTTTTAGCGATGATACCAATACGTAACAACATGAACCTTCGTCAAATTTTTTCTGTCATCGTTAAGATAACCTGGGCCAGGAAAACCATATTGTTTATCCAGGGGTTCATGCTTACATTGCTTCTGATGATTGCTGTCAGTCAAGAAGCAACAGCACAGCAGCAACGTTTTCCCATGCCGGAATTCGATACCGGGTACACCATACCCGATACCACCACACCGGAGCCCCGATCAGAAAGCATGGAGTATGTTGATTTGTCTGTACTTTTGGCAGTTCTGGCACTTACCACCTGGTTGGTACTAAAAAAACGATCCAGAAACTGGATATTCTGGTTGGTGGTATTCTCATTGATCTATTTTGGGTTTTACCGGAATGGGTGTATCTGCCCCATAGGTGCGGTGCAGAATCTTGCCCTTTCATTATTCTCAGATACGTATGCCATCTCATTGACTGTCCTGGCATTTTTCGCTATTCCTCTCCTGCTGGCATTATTTGCAGGCAGGATATTCTGTGCCGCTGCTTGTCCACTCGGAGCAATCCAGGACCTGGTGATCGTAAAACCCATCAAGCTATCACCATGGCTTCAAAAAACCCTCGGTTTGTTCCCTTTTATCTATCTGGGGTTCGCAATCCTGTATGCCGCCACAGGAACAGACTTCATCATATGCCGCTATGATCCGTTTGTTGGGATATTCCGGCTTGGCGCAGAGTTTCATATGATCATACTGGGAATCAGCTTTCTATTGATCGGGATGTTCGTTGCCAGGCCTTATTGCCGCTTCGTTTGCCCATATGGCGCATTGCTGAATATTGGCTCCAGGTTCTCAAAATACCACTTGTCAATTACTCCCTCAGAATGTATTAACTGTAAGCTTTGCAAGGACTCCTGCCCGTTCGATGCCATCGACTACCCTACAGAAGAAAAAGATGTCAGGGTCACAAAAGAAGATAACAGAAGGTTTATCTGGATTGCAATTTTGCTTCCATTGCTGATATTTATTGGAGGACTAACCATTTCCGGATCATATAAGTTGCTATCAAGAGCCCATCCGGATGTGCACCTTGCCAGTCTGCTGGTGGCCAACCCAGAGTTGATGCAAGAAACGGGAAATCTTGACATCGACACGTTTATGGCTTCCGGTAAAACTGTCGATATGCTGGTTGCCGAAGCAACGGTGATACAAAAAAAATTCAGAACCGGAGGCTGGTACCTTGGCGGATTCATCGGATTGGTGATCGGACTAACCTTGCTCAACCAGATGGTATTCAGAAAACGAAGCATCTATGAAGCAAACAGAGGCGACTGTTATAGCTGCGGTCGCTGTATGGACTACTGTCCCGTTGGGAAACCGGATCACCCATACCATAAGGGAAGTTGAGTTGTTGAGTTGTTGAGTTGTTGAATTGTTGAGTTGTTGAATTGTTGAATTATTAAACATCGAATAGCGTTCGAAATGGATGAAAATGTCAAAATAAAGCGTATAAAGCAGGTGATCTGGATATCGGGTATATTCACTGCTTTGGTGAGCTTGCTGCTGATACTGAATTATTTGCAGATCAGGGCCAGTGAACCACTCGAAAGTCCCGCTTTAAAGATGCTGGTCGAGCGATTGTCTGCCGAGTCAGACAATCAACAACTGATGGATGAGATCCGGCAGTTGGATCTTCTGGCACGCAAAGCATATTTCAACAGCCTCTGGTATATCAGAACCGGTGCTTACCTCCTGCTGATTGGCTCCATCGTGCTTATTGCAGCTTTGCGGATATATTTTACCCTGCGTTTTTCAATTGATAAACCATCCCACGAGTTGTTAAAAGAAAAGCAAAAAAGACAAATATCACAAAGATGGATCGCCGGGGCAGGTGCTTTGGTCATCATCCTGGCAGGCTTTTCTGCTTTTTTTACTGCCGACCACTTAAAACAATTTGAATCAAGAACATCTGTGAGTGAAGACATTGACTCTGATGTAGAACAAGTTGACATCTCACGACCACGAATCGCCACACAAGATCAGATATTGCCAGCGCAACGTACTGATTCTGTTGAAATAGCAGAAGGCGAAGCGTCTGCTGCAGATCACGAAGCAGGTGTTATGCCAGACGACAGCATGCCAACCGAAGATACCGGAAGAGTTACCAAAACACCACTAACAGCCGAAGCTGTAAGGCGCAACCATAATGCATTCAGAGGCCCCTGGGGCAATGGCATCAGTGCCCGGCGAAACATCCCTACCAATTGGGATGGAACGTCAGGCAATCATATTCTTTGGAAAACCGAGATCCCGATACACGGCTATAACTCACCGATACTGTGGGAAGACCGGCTATTTATGTCGAGTGCCAACGATAGCAAGAGGGTGGTATATTGCCTGGACAGACATACGGGAAAGATGATTTGGGAAAGAGAAGTGAACAATATTGCAGGATCACCGGCAACACCACCGCGCACTACTGAAGATACGGGACTGGCCGCTCCAACGCTTACCACCGACGGAAATATTGTCGTGGCAATCTTCGGCACAGGCGATATCATTGCCTTCGACATGGAAGGCAACCGCCTGTGGGCCAGAAACCTGGGCGTGCCTGCAAATCATTATGGCCATTCCTCTTCATTGCTTACGTGGGATGGGAAAGTATTTGTTCAGTACGACACTCAGCAAGGAGCACGGCTGCTGGCCCTGAATATAACCACCGGACAAACCATCTGGGAGACACCCCGAGACAGTGGCATTTCCTGGGCTTCACCACTTCTGGTGGAGGTGAACGGGAAATACCAGATTGTATTATCGGCAAACCCGAATGTAGCAGCATACGACATCTCTACAGGGCAGGAGCTCTGGTCGGTAGATTGCATGTCAGGTGAGGTTGGACCATCGCCCGCTTACGGAGGAGGACTGGTATATGCCGGAAATGAATATGCAAAGCTCGTCGCCATCAACCCGGCAAACGGTGAATTGGTATGGGACGATAATTACTATCTCCCGGAAGTCTCCAGCCCGGTATATCACGAGGGGTTGTTATATATCGCGACAAGTTATGCAGTGTTTGCCTGTTTTGATGCCACAAACGGAGAGTTCCTGTGGGAGTTCGACGCAGAAAATGGCTTCTATTCATCACCTGTAATTGCTGATGGCAAAATATTTATATTCGATCTCGACGGGCAGGCATATGTCTTTCAGCCTGGCAGGGCAGCGAATCTGATCTCCTCCCCGGTATTGGGCGAAAAAGTCTTTGCCACACCCGTGTTTGCCGATGGCAGACTATATATCAGAGGCAACAGAAACCTGTATTGTATTGGTAGTGAATAAAACAGTCAAAGGTCAAAGGTCAAAGGTCAAAGGTCGAAGGTCAAAGGTCGAAGGTCGAAGGTCAAAGGTCGAAAGGTAACCTGGTAACCTGACAACCCGAACGAACATTTAGAAACAAATGAAACAACATATTCACGATATCATCCGGCAAACCGGCACAGGGAAAGAGGCTGTCATTCCAGTTTTACAAGCCATCCAGAAGGTATATAATTACCTGCCGGAGGATGCGTTGAAGATGGTTTGTGAAATTACCGATATCACCGCCGCCGAGATTGTTGGCGTAGCCAGTTTTTATTCACAGTTTCGTTTCCAGCCTGCCGGCAAACACCTGGTAAAGGTTTGTGTGGGTACGGCATGCCACGTGAAGGGTGCAGGGCTGGTATATGACTCCCTGAAACGCGATCTGAACATAGCCTCTGACCAGGATACTGACGCAGACCGCACCTTTACCTTAGAAAAAGTCAGCTGCCTGGGATGTTGCACCCTGGCACCGGTGGTTCAGATCGATGACACCACCTATGGCCATGTGACCCCAGCCACATCCAAACATATCATCGAAGACTTCAAAAGCAGAAAAGTGGGTGAAGACAAGGACAAGAAGTCAGGCACAAACATGGTCAAATTACAGGGCGAGATAAGAATTGGACTGGGCTCCTGCTGTGTAGCCAGTGGCAGCGACGATATTCGTCAGGCCGTTGAAGAGGCTGTATATGAAGATCAGCTGAATGTCAACATCAAGCATGTGGGATGCGTTGGGATGTGTCATCAGGTGCCACTGGTGGAAGTATTGCCCGAAGGCAAGCATAGCCAACTCTATGCCAAAGTGAAGCCAAGCGATATAAAACCCATTGTCGACAGGCATTTTCAGGCTCCCGGATTATTCAACCGCCTCAAGAATCGTTTCGACAACCTCATAGAAAGCATTCAAAGTGATGACAGATGGGAAGGTGTAGAACGGTATTCAATTAACGTACGCGAGAAACACGTTCTTGCCTTTTTGGGAAACCAAATACCTATCGCCACAGAACACCGCGGAGTCATTAACCCGGTCGACCTGGAAGAATACCAGACACGAGGAGGCTTTAAAGGGCTGGAACGAGCACTGGGTATGAGGCCAAAGGATGTTATTGAGGAGGTAAAGGCAAGTGGCATAAAAGGACGTGGTGGCGCCGGATTCCCTACAGGCGTCAAGTGGGAGCTGGTAGCCAACAATGACTCTGATAGTAAATACCTGATATGCAATGGCGACGAAGGAGACCCGGGTGCCTTCATGGATCGTATGCTGCTTGAATCATACCCATACCGGATCATCGAAGGCGTATTGATTGCAGCATGGGCAGTTGGAGCAACACAAGCATACTTTTATATACGTGCAGAATACCCATTGGCGGTACAACGCATCAGGGAAGCCCTTGATATATGTTATAAGAACGCCATTGTTGGCGACAATATTCTTGGTAGCGGCTTTTCATTCGATATTCGCATCAAGGAAGGTGCCGGGGCATTTGTTTGCGGGGAAGAGACTGCTCTGATCGCATCTATACAGGGAGAACGTGGATTTCCACGCTTAAGGCCCCCCTACCCTGCTGAAAAAGGACTCTGGAACAAGCCCACCCTCATAAATAACACGGAAACCTTTGCCCAGATACCATACATCCTGAGCCATGGCAATCAAAAATTTGCTGCAATAGGAACAGAGAATAGCAAAGGCACCAAGGTGTTTGCTCTTGCCGGAAAGGTAAACCGTGGCGGACTTATCGAAGTGCCTATGGGAATCAGCGTAAGACAAATCGTCGAAGATATCGGCGGCGGCGTGCAACATGGGCTGAAGCTGAAGGCAGTACAAATTGGTGGCCCTTCGGGCGGATGCATCCCACACTTCCTGGCCGACAGGCCTGTCGACTTTGAGTCGCTCGGTGAAGTAGGCGCCATGATGGGTTCGGGAGGATTGGTGGTGCTCGATGAAACCGACTGTATGGTAGATATAGCCCGGTACTTTCTGTCATTCACCCAAAGTGAGTCGTGCGGAAAATGTACATTCTGCCGTGTCGGAACAAAACGCATGCTCGACATTATGGAAAAGCTTTGCGAAGGCAACGCCAACGAAAAAGACCTGGATGAACTGGAAAACCTGGCTCAATGGACAAAAAAAGGCAGTCTTTGCGGCCTTGGGAAAACCGCCCCTAACCCGGTACTTTCTACCCTTACGTACTTCCGGGAAGAGTATCTGGCCCACATCAACGGGATATGTCCTACAGGGAAATGCAAAGCCCTGATCACCTATTCGGTAAACGACAAGTGTAACGGATGTACCATTTGTTCACAGGAATGCCCGGTAGATGCCATTCCGTTCAACCCACATAAAAAGCATGAAATAGACATAAGTCTTTGCACAAAATGTGATATCTGCCGACAGGCTTGCCCGGTAGATGCCATCGACGTGAAGTAATCAGAAAATATGATGCTTTCGTCTTTGTAAAACACGTTCCATGTATTCATGCGTTGAAAAGAAAAAGAACGATGATGATGATCAGACTCACAATAAATAACTCGGAAATTACTGCAGATGAAGGCACAAGCCTTTTGGAGGCTGCCAGAAGTAGTGGTTTCGACATTCCGTCTATGTGTGATAATGGAGAGCTGGAACATTTCACCTCATGCATGATCTGTCTTGTAAAAGAACGTTCGACAGGTAAATTGCTGCCATCCTGCTCTGTAAAGGTTCAGGAGGGGATGGACATCATTGCCAATGATCAGGAAATTGAAGAAGCACGCAAGACAGCCCTGGAGTTGCTGCTGTCAGAACATGTGGGCGACTGCGAAGCCCCATGCCGCGTGGCCTGCCCTGCATTCATGGACATTCCCCTGATGAACAGACTTATCGCATCAGAACAGACTACCAAAGCCCTGGAGGTAGTCTTGAAGGATATTGCCCTGCCAGGAGTGTTGGGAAGAATATGCCCGGCACCATGCGAAGGCGCCTGCAAAAGAAAACCCATCGACAGGGCAATCTCTATCTGCCTGCTGAAAAGATTCACAGCCGACGACACCGAAACCATCCCACAAGTAGAAAAAAAACCAGACACCGGGAAACAAGCAGCCATTATTGGCGCAGGGCCTGCCGGACTCGCCGCAGCATATTATTTACAGATCAAAGGGATACAGGCTATCGTGTTCGACCGCCAAAACGAACCTGGAGGAAGCCTTAAATACGACATTCCAGACGAGGTATATGACAAAACTGTACTCGACAAGGAAATCAGTTATATAGAAAGTATGGGGGTGGAGTTTAGACTGGGTCAGGATATTGATAAGCTGTTATTTGAAGGGCTTCAGAAAGATTTTGATGCCGTGGTGGTTGCCACAGGGAATTATTCGGACGCTATGAAAAACTGGGGCCTGCAAAACAATGGCAAACAGTTGCTTGTTAATAAAGATAACTACCTTACCAATCTGGATAAGGTGTTTGCCATCGGAAATGCAAATCGTTCCATGCAGTTGGCAATCCGCTCCCTGGCACAAGGTAAGGAGGTGGCAATCGCCATTGAACAGATGATAAACGGACAAGACGTAACAGGTGAGAGAAAACGCTTTAATTCAACGATAGGAAAGCTGCTACCAGATGAGTTCAACGAATACCTGAAAGAAGACCAACGTAATGCACTTAACACCCCTGATTCAGGCGCTGGTTTGAAAATCCCTGACATGCAAGACAGCAAACCAACTTATCTACAGAACAAGGAGACAGGCCTCGACCCCGCGCAAGCCATA
>SKYG01000295.1 GCA_007128045.1 Bacteroidales bacterium
AAAAACATCTATCCGGAAGAGCTGGAAGCTTTGCTTAGCAATAAGAAACTTATTCAGGAAGCACTGGTGGTCGAAAAAAACAACCTGCTTATCGCCATGATATACCCTGATCATGAAATGATTAACAAACTGGGTTTAAGTGAGACAGACCTGCAAGCGACCCTTGAACAATACAAAAAAGAAATAAATGACGTCATGCCGGTATATATGAACTTGTCCAAAATCAAAATCGTACCGGAAGAGTTCGAAAAAACACCAAAAAAAAGCATCAAAAGATTTCTGTATACCTTTGATGATTAGTTAATTCTGTTGATTTATTGGTTTGCGAAGTCTGTGGAAACAAAAAAACGCTAAAATAATAGCTCAGGAATACACATCAATTGAAAAAAAACATTTACTTTTGTTTTGCTTTAAGCCTGAAATTATTGTCTCACTAAAATATGGAGGACTGACTATAGGATAAAACGATACTCTTGACAACAACACGGAGGCCATTACTATGAATGACCATATTATTAGCGATCAAGAGTTAATCCGTCAGTTCATCGCAGGCGATCACTCTTCACTGGAAATTATCATAAATCGTCATCAGAGAAAGATATTCTCTTATGTTATGCTTATCGTTAAGGATAAACAACTGGCTGAAGATATTTTTCAGGATACATTTATTAAGGTAATTAACACGCTGCGTTCAGGAGCCTATAATGAGGAGGGTAAGTTTTTACCCTGGGTGATGCGCATTGCACACAACCTGATTATTGACTACTTCAGAAAGTCAAAACGCATGCCGTATGTAGAAAACAGTGATGAATATGACCTGTTTGAGACACTGAACCTCTTCGAAGACACCGTCGAAGATAAAATTATTACTGAGCAAATTCATCAGGATGTAAAGCACTTGGTAGAATTTCTCCCTGATGAGCAAAAGGATGTCCTTAAAATGAGACATTATATGGATATGAGCTTCAAGGAGATTGCTGAAAAAACAGGTGTAAGCATCAATACGGCACTAGGTCGCATGAGGTATGCCCTCATCAACCTTCGCAAGCTGATCAAAGAGAAAGACATAATCCTTACACGGTGAAAAGTGAAAAGTGAAAAGTGAACGGTGAAAAGTGAACAGTGAAAAGTGAAAAGTGAAAAGTGAAAGACGCAATTAATTTTACCGCTGCCTAACAGATCAACAAATCAACAAATCAACAGATCAACAAGCCAACCAATCAACAAATCAACAAATCAACAAGCCAACAAATCAACCTTAAACCACTTCTCCCAACAGGCAGCCCTGTCAACAACAAGAATCAACTCAGAAATTCTACAGCGCAGCGCTTATGCAGATCAAAGAACATGTTTCTTTAAAGAAACTCAACACCTTTGGTATTGATGTTACTTCCAGATATTTCGCAGAAATTCGTACGGCCCATGACTTGCAGAACCTGTTCTCACAAGATATTATCCTCGACTACCCACCCCTGATTCTGGGAGGAGGAAGCAATATCCTTTTTGCCGGAGATTATTCCGGTATAGTTATCCATATCGCCACCCGCGGTGTGGAGATGATTGATCCTGAGTCAGGGAAGGTTTTATCAGAAGGTGATTCATCAGACACAGGCGAAGTGTTTGTCAGGGTTCAGGCAGGAGAACCATGGGATGACTTTGTGGCCCATTGCGTGAATAAGGGTTGGGGAGGACTGGAGAATTTGTCGCTCATCCCCGGGCAGGTTGGAAGCAGCCCCATACAAAACATCGGAGCATATGGGGTGGAAATGAAAGATTGTTTTCACAGCCTCGTTGCAATGGAAAAAAAGACTGGCAAGCTTGTAACCTTTAACAAAGAGGCGTGCCAGTTTGGATATCGTGACAGCTTTTTTAAGCAACAGGGACGTGATCTGTATGTTATCCTGCATGTTACCTTCCGCCTGACCACCAGAAATCATCAGTTACACACATCTTATGGGTCTCTTATCCCCGAATTAAAAGCGATGGGCATAAACACTCCCGGAATCGCCGATATCAGAAAGGCTGTTATTGCAATCAGGAACAGTAAACTGCCAGACCCTGAAATAATAGGCAATGCGGGTAGTTTCTTTAAAAACCCAACCATCTCCATTGAAACATTCGAGCGCTTAAGGAAAAACTGGCCTGACATGCCAGGATTCCCCGTTCCAGGTGGCATAAAACTGGCTGCCGGATGGCTAATTGAAAAGGCAGGATGGAAAGCTTACCGGGAACATCATGTGGGGGTGCATCAACATCAGGCATTGGTTCTGGTAAACCACGGTACAGCCACTGGCCAGGACATCCTTCGACTTGCTGAAAAAATTTCTAACTCGATAAACCAACAATTTGATATCAATTTGGAAACCGAGGTCAATATCATATAAAAATAATGTAATTTCGCAATCAGGATTACCTTTAGCGATACTTCATGGTATTAGTACGAACAGAATCTACCATATTCTCAAAAATCGAAAGAACGGGTTCGGTTGTCGTTGCCCTGTTGATACTGTACAGAACCTTCCTAAACACTCAATTAGACATTTTATTGTTGTCAGGTATCACCCTGATGGCTGTATTCTATCTTTGGTCAGGCTTTTTTCTTTTTACAAATGCATTGCCGTTAGATATTGTTGAGAAAGGTAAACGAGCCGTCTTCACCCCTTTTAGAATCACAGTTAGTATCGGCATGGGGTTTGTCTATTCTGTCAGCCTCATCTCCATCCTGTACGCCTATTTCTTTTACCCCCAAATGCAGCTTATGTTAAGCTTCTCATTTTTGCTGATTTTTATAAGCACCTGCTTGGTAGTACTATACCATTATTTCAACAAAGATGAATACGTGTTTGTAAAACAGTTTTACAAACGATCTGCCATCCTCGGACTTTTTATTTTTTTTATCATTGTAATTCCCCTGGAAAAACGCCTGAATATTTTGTATCACAAGCATCCCGGATTCATTGAAGCCTATATCGAATACCACCAGAACCCCGATGCTCCCGAGGCTATTGACAAGCTACGCAGCGAAAGAAGCAAATTCAGATAATTGTTGCGCAACCCCATGACTATCTGCCAGATACAGGCATCAACCCTACATCAGGCCCATATCCTTCTTTATCCGCTCGATGGCACTTACAAGATCACGGCGTGCAACAGGAATGGCTGCTTTTGAAGGCACCCTGACATGTGCACCAAAATAGAATTTAATCTTTGGCTCGGTGCCGGAAGGACGCATGGTGATCTTGGTCCCATCTTCCAAAAATAGCTGCAACACATTAGACCTGGGAAACTCCAGATTTGTTTCATGGCCGGTAAGCGTATCCAGGGCGGTACGGGAATGATAGTCAAGCACCTTTACCACTCTCTGCCCGGCAATCCGATCAGGAGTGTCTGACCTGAACCCCTGCATCATGGACTGAATCTCCTCCAAACCGGATTTTCCCTTTTTGGTGAGCGACATCAGCGACTCATAATACAAACCAAACTTCAGGTATATGTCGTCAAGTATACCGTAAAGAGTACTACCCTTCTCTCTGGCCCAGGCCGCTGCTTCAGCGAGTATGCAGCAAGCTATTACAGCATCCTTATCGCGCACATGATCACCAACGAGGTAGCCATAACTCTCTTCACCTCCTGCGATAAATGATTTCTCCCCTTCATAGTAGCGAATGATCTCAGCAATGTATTTAAATCCGGTTAGCACATCAAAGCACTCAACCCCATAATGATCTGCAATGTTACGGATCAGCTCAGTTGTTACGATGGTTTTGGCAAGAAATTCATTACCCGTCAGTTTATTCTTTTGCTTCCACTGCTCCAACAGGTAATAAATCATCACGGAGGCTGCCTGATTGCCATTTAACAGAACAAACTCACCATGATGGTCACGTACCGCAACACCAACCCTGTCGGCGTCCGGATCAGTAGCCATGACCAGTTCAGCACCAACATCGCGAGCTCTGGCCAAGGCCATCTCCAAAGCAGAAGCCTCTTCAGGATTTGGCGAAACAACAGTGGGAAAATCACCACTTACAACATCCTGCTCAGGTACGTTATAAATCTGTTCAAAGCCAAATGCCTTCAATGCAGCCGGAACGATGCGAACGGCAGACCCATGTATAGGTGTAAAAACAATCTTCATGTCCTTGTGACGGGCAATCAGATCAGGCGACATCGACAATTTTCTGATGGTTTCTATATACATCTGATCAAAATTCTCATCAAGCACTTCGACCAATTCATGGTTGCGTTCAAATTTTATCTGGTCAATATCTTTTATCTTCTGCACCTCAGCAATCACATTCAGATCATGCGGCGGAACCAATTGACCTCCATCATCCCAATACACTTTATAACCATTATATTCCTTCGGATTATGGGATGCAGTGATGACAATGCCACTCTGGCAACCAAAATGTCTGACAGCAAAAGAAAGCAGAGGCACAGGTCTGAGCTCATCAAAAAGAAACACCTTTATGCCATTTGCCGATAAAATATCAGCTGTAACCTCAGTAAAAAAACGACTGTTATTCCTGCAGTCGTACGCTACTGCCACGCTAAGCTGCTCCTCAGAAGGAAAACACTGTAACAGGTAATTGGCCAGCCCCTGAGTGGCCATCCCTACAGTATATTTGTTCATACGATTGGTGCCAACGCCCATAATGCCACGCAAACCACCCGTGCCAAATTCAAGATCCTTGTAAAAGGAGTCTGCCAAAGCCGCCGGATCACTGTCTATCAACGCCTGCACCTGACTTCTTGTCTCTTCGTCATAACTATCTGTCAACCACTTTTGTGCTCTATCAAAAATAACCGAATCAATTTTTTTCATATGTTTATATTTTTTATTCCTCTGACTTTCGACTTTCGACTTTCGACTTTCGAACAAAGATACATGACAATTTTTAATAAACCCATGATAGTCGCTGTTCAATAAAACCATTCAGTAGTTGAAATGGATATTTGGTTGCCTCATAAAAAAATCCTATTTTTATCAGATCACTTTTTGTTCACAACCCGTAACCCACAACCCACAACCCGTAACCCGCAACCCACAACCCACAATTCTCAATTCACCATTCAAAATTCACCATTCTCAACCCACAACACACTTCTACCATGACCATCGACATCGCTATCGTATTTTTGATTCTCGGTATGGCCTTGTTTTTGTTTTTCTCAGGATGGGTGCGGATGGATATTGTTGCCTTAATGGTATTAGGCAGTCTGGCTGTTACAGGTCTTGTGTCTCCTACCCAGGCCCTTTCCGGGTTCAGCAATCCGGCAGTCATTACCGTAGGTGCCATGTTCATCCTCAGTGCTGCCTTGTACCAGACAGGAGTTGCTGGGATTCTTGGCCGGCAGGTATTGCGTATGGCGGGAAAAAGTGAAGCAGGCCTGATCGCCACGATCATGCTCACATCAGGTTTCTTGTCGGCGTTCATGAATAATATCGGAGTGGCAGCACTCATGTTACCCGTCGTGATGGATATTGCACGATCTACCCAAAGAGCGCCTTCCAGGTTACTGATGCCTCTGGCTTATGGCTGCCTGCTGGGTGGCTTAACGACCTTGATAGGAACGCCCCCCAACCTTCTCATTAGCTACGCCATGACTGATCATGGGCTGATAGGGTTTCGACTTTTCGACTTTACACCTGTTGGCCTGGGAGCTATGTTGGGAGGAATACTTTTTATCACGCTGATTGGAAGACATATCTTGCCAAAAAAAGGCACCATCCTCGATGCCCATGATAACGATCAAATGCTTACTGCATCATATGCTCTGCAGGAGAGAACCTTCATGGTACGCATCAAACCCGGATCAGAGCTCCAGGGAAAGACCCTGGCAGAATGTCGCCTGAGAGCAGCACTGGGCATCAATGTGCTGTCAATAAAACGCGAAGGCGGTGGCACCATACTTGATCCCGGCCCTGATACATTGTTGCGCTCCAACGACAAATTGTTTGTACAGGGCAGACAAGAAGCCATCACAGCACTGCATGGATGGAAAATATTGCTGCCAGAACAATCTGGAATGGATCCCAGAGAGTTTATCAATGACAACCTGAACACTTATGAAGCTCAGCTAGGCCCGGATTTTGCTTTGTCCGGGAAAAAGCTCAGCGAGCATGAGCTAAGAAAAAAACTCGGGATAAACATTCTGGGTGTACACCAGACAGGAAGGATAAGCCCCTCGCACTTCACCAGCATCAATATGGAACCTGACGACACATTGCTGCTTCAGGGATCAGAAGAACAGATCAAAAGACTAGAAGAAGGTGGCTTAATTACACAAATTAGAAAGGTCACCACCAGGGAACTCACCGACTTGTATCAGCTTCATGAGGCCTTGTTCATTATGGAAATATCGCAAGACTCTGAACTGTTTGACAAAAGCTCGCCCGACACGCAACTTGGCGCTGCGTTTGGGTTATCGGTTCTGGGCATCCTGCGCGATGACCACAAGCCATATATACCTGACCCCGGTGAAAGTTTCAAAGCGGGAGACAGGCTACTGGTGCAGGGCAATAGCGCAGACCTGCCCTTGTTGCGTGGTTTGATGAACCTGGAGTTACTCGAAGACAAAACTCCAGTAACAAATAGTATTGAGGAGGGGGATATACAAATGGCTGAGGTGGTGCTGGCCCCAAGGTCATTACTGGCCGGAAAAACCCTTCGTGACATCAATTTTCGCAAAAGATATGGCCTTACTGTACTCGCCATCTGGCGGGAGGGAAGGGCATACCGCACCAACCTGCACAACATGCCGCTGAGATTTGGCGAAGCATTGCTCCTTTATGGCAAGAGAGAGAAGATGGAACTCATTAGCACCGAAAGTGACTTTATCATGCTCACCGACACCAAACAGAAACCCTTGCGCTCAGATAAGGCCCTGACATCAGCCCTCATCATGCTTGGCATATTGGTGCCGGTTCTGTTAGGACTTATACCGTTAGCCATATCCGCACTGCTTGGAGTTTCTGTAATGGTTCTGACAGGATGCTTAAAAATGGAAGAGGCTTACCGGGCCATTGAATGGCGTTCGGTATTCCTGATTGCCGGCCTTCTTCCCCTGGGTGCAGCCATGGAGGAAACCGGTGCAGCATCCCTGATGGCTGAAGGTGTTGTTGAGCTGTTTGGACGCTTCGGCCCCTGGGGTATTATCGCAGGACTATACCTGTTAACATCCATATCTACACTGGCCATCCCGCCCGCCGCACTCGTGGTGGTGATGTCGCCCGTAGCCCTGCAGGCAGCCGAAACCTTCGATGTATCACCATATAGTATTATGATGACCATTGCCATGGCCGCTGCGTCAAGCTTCCTCAGCCCCGTATCACATCCCGCAAACCTATTGGTGATGGGACCGGCAGGATACAAATTCTCCGACTATCTGAAACTAGGACTACCACTGGCATTGGTGGTAATGATCATTGTAATGGTACTGCTGCCCATTTTCTGGCCACTGGATGGGTAAATCAGTCAACTATTTAACCATCAAACAGAGCCTGCAAACCGTCCAATAATGAACATCACTGTACATTATTGTACAATATTTATCTGAAAGCCAACTATGACACACTTCTGCATATAAGTGAATTACAAACTTTGGTCTGTAATTTGACACATGTGTGAAAAAAAGATTCCTTCATTCGCCTGACATGATAAAAAATAGTTTAATCGTATTTTTTCGAAAAATCAGAAACAAGGATATTTATTCACTCATAAACCTTACAGGCCTTAGTATAGGTATTGCAGCCTGTTTGCTCATTTTCCTGTTTGTAGCTGATGAGCTAAGTTTCGATCGTCATCATGAACATGCAAAAGACACCTACCGCTTGCTGCTGGTTAGTCCGAATTCTGGAAAGGCCATGCCCATCTTACCAGCAGTATTTAAACCATATATAGAGAACAGGCTCCCTGACGTCGAAGAAATTAGCAGGGTGTATCAGTGGTCGGGTTTAGTGTTCAATGCCGGAGAAGAGCCTTTCACAGAAACCAGCTTTATGGCTGCTGATTCTTCTATACTAAATATCTTCACATTTAATTTCATAAAAGGAAACCCTGAAACAGCTCTTTCAACGCCCAACTCAATTGTCATCACCCCACAAACAGCTTTGAAATATTTTGGTGATCATGATCCTGTTGGCAAGACCCTTGTATTAGAAAACAGACACACATTTGTGGTAACAGCAATTGTTGAGCCTTTCCCTGCTCAATCACATATCAGGTTCTCCATGCTCGCACCTATTGAATGTATGATGACCATAAACCCCTCAATGTTTGATAACTGGCATAATCAATCTGTATCTTATTACATGAAACTTACCCCGGGAACAGATCCACTTATCGTGTCTGAACACATCAAAAAACTCATTCAGGATGCCAATGAAGATGTTTATCAAACAGTAAATTACCAACTGCAGCCTTTACTCGATATCAGGCTTAGAACACATAATATAGATTGGGATAGCGCACTTACCAGCGATATCAATATCGTTCGTATGTTCTCTGCAATTGCGTTAGTAATCCTTGCCTTAGCATGTTTCAATTTCATTAACCTGTCTATTGCCATGGCTGTTAACAGAACGAGGGAAATAGGCATAAAGAAAGTGCTTGGAGCAGGACGTGGTACATTGATCAATCAGTTTGTTGGAGAAACATTCTTATTGACCTTTGCCGCATTGCTCATTGCCCTGCTGATGGTTGAAGTAGCATTGCCAGGCATGAACTCCATTATCGACAAAGACCTGTCGATAAACCTCTTTACAGAACCCAGGCATATCATATTCACCATATTTCTTCTTATAATTATTTCTCTCGTCGCAGGTGGTTATCCAGCTATTGTAATATCACGCGTAAAAGCTATAAGCGCCATGAGGGGCATTCAGGTAATCAGCAGTGTGAGGCATGGCCGTAACAAACACAGACAATTTCGTATGAGACAACTGCTGATGCTTTTGCAGTTTGCCGTGTCGACGGCATTAATCATCGCCAGTCTGATTATCTTTCAACAGATGCAGTATCTATCGGATCGCCATCCCGGATATGACAAAGAAAACCTTATTGCCATAAAAAACCCTTGGGATGATCAAGCAGCAGCACGTGCTATCTGGCTAAAACACCAACTGCTGCAACATGCAGATGTACTTAATGTTAGTCTTGCCCACAACCTCCCTCCTGTCGAACCTAATAATTACACCCAGTTTCAGTACGAAAGAAAAGATGGTAGTCAGCAACTGCATGCAGCCACCATATCATGCGATACAGAATACTTTAAAACCCTGACGAGCAGGATAGTCGCAGGACGCGACTTCTCTGATGAAATGGTTACCGACCCTGTTAATGCCACCATCATTAACACGACCATGAAAGTCAGGATGGGCGTTGATGATCCGCTTGGCATGACTCTGAAAGGCTATTATGATGGGCATCAGCGTCAGATCATCGGAGTGGTGGAGGATATCCATTTCAGCTCTATGCATGAATTAGTCGGACCTATGGTATTTCATATCAGCTTTGAAGATTATCCCCAAAACTGGTTTAACATTCTTGTTCGCCACAGAGAAGGAGCCTCAACACAGGTGATCAGCTATCTGGACAATCTTTGGCGGAATGAAGCCCCGCAATGGCCACTACAATACCAGTACGTAGAACAACAATTGGTACATCATTACCAGGACGACAGAAGAACAATGCTGATTGTAGCAGCTTTCTCCGGTCTGGCAATTATACTGTCACTACTTGGCCTGATTGGATTGGCATTGTACGCAACAAAGACACGAACCAAGGAAATTGGTATCCGCAAAGTGCTTGGATCATCCACGAATGAAATTGTAAAAATGATCACGAACGAATTTGGAATACTGGTCATTGTATCAAACCTGCTCGCATGGCCAATATCATGGTATTTTATTAGTCGCTGGTTGAGCAATTTTGCTTACAGCATGAACATGCATTGGATGACTTTTATCTTTCCGGCACTGGCAGTATATCTTATCGCAGCCACAACTGTCGGTTTCATTGCGTACCGTATATCAAGCCTGAACCCGGTAGAATCACTCAGAAATACGGAATAGCAAAAATCCGGGCCCAAATATTATTTGTGGTTGAATTTGCAAAAAGAAAAAACGCAACACATTGATTTTCACCAACATATTGCGTTTAAATGGTGCCCGGAACAGGACTCGAACCTGCACGTTGTTACCAACACTAGTCCCTGAAACTAGCGCGTCTACCAATTTCGCCATCCGGGCAGGATGTCGCAGTGCCCAGGACAAGACTCGAACTTGCACAGCCTTACGGCCACTACCCCCTCAAAGTAGCGTGTCTACCAATTTCACCACCTGGGCAGAAAGGAATGGCAAAAGTACAAAATTCTTTCTATTTTTAACAAAAAAATCCCACACAAATCTTTTAATCCATTTGTCATATGCATAACGATCATACAGAAGACCTTGTTATCTCAAAACCTGTCCTGGAAGCCCTCACCGTTGCTAATGAATATTGCCTGTTTTGTGAAAGCATCGAAAAATATTCATCAAAAGATATTCTAAGCTACTTCCAAAAAATCGCTCCGCTTATTTACCTGAAAGGATGCACCATACCCGAGATACAGGTCAATGATGATTCCTTCAACGAACGCTTTGTAACAGAAGAACAGTGGGAAGAAATATTTAAGACACTGAGGGAAAAATTCGGCCGCGATGATACCTATTATATGCTCGACCCCAACAATGACACCATGGAAGCAAGTCTCGCTGACAACATGGCCGACATCTATCAAGACATGAAAGATTTTGTAATGCTGTATCAAAAAGGCACCATGTATGCCAAAGAAAATGCTGTAGAACAATTCCGAACCCTGATGATTACCCGCTGGGGACCAGTTATCATTGATGCATTAAAAGCCTGCCACAATAAACTGTATAACCATCTGTCAGATGCTATCGACAACGAAAACGATTACCCCTGGCTATTCTAACAAAATGGCCTGATGTTTGTTAACCATACTACCGACCCACAATGTATCGCATGATGATCAATTAAACAGCTTATTATAATGATCCTAAAAAAACTATTCCTGCTTTTTTTTCTCGCAGGCATCCTGACTGTAAATGGTTCAGCTTTCACAGGCTACCGTATCGAGTTACAGATAAATGGATTGCAAGATACGGTTAGTTACCTGGCCTATTATTTCGGAGAACGTCAGTTTCTGAAAGATACCGCCAGGGTCGACAGCCAGGGTCACTTTGTATTTGAAGGTGAAGATCGCTTAAAGCCAGGCATGCACATGGTCGTGTTGCCAGGGAATACCTATTTTGAGATCATCGTAGACAACAACCAACACTTTTCTTTGTCTACCTCAACAGACAACCTGATCGGCGACCTGACATTCAGCAACTCCCCCGAGAATACGGCGTTCTATGAATACATAGAAACCATGCAAAGCCTCAATAAAGAACTATCCGTCATGAGAAAAAAGCTCGAAGAGGAAAGCCTCACGCCAGATGAACAAATGCGATTGCAAGAAC